>MVZB01000210.1 GCA_002068205.1 candidate division BRC1 bacterium ADurb.BinA292 | reverse complement strand
GGGCGCGCGCCGTCTGGCGCCCCTGGGCGCGCGCAATGAACCTCCAGCATATCCGCAATTCCCGCCAGTTTCAGCCTCACAATCACCCCGCGCCGGCGTTTTTTCGCGGAAGGGCCGCACCCACGGCCGCCGGGAAGAACACCGTCCGTCACGCGAGCGCTTGACCTGGGCATGGAACGGGGGCATGGCCACTTTCGTGGAGTGCGATGGCCGAGCGTTGCCGCGCAACGCGTCGGCACCGCTTTGGATCCGATGCCATGCGAAGCCTTGCAAATCCGCCGCCCGCACCCGAAAATAGCCCTGCTGGTCGGAGGAGAATCGCCCGGGGAGGGGGATTCGCCGCGCGCACGGAACCTGCTAACAAATGGTCCGTCCCATGCCGGCGCTGGCCTCGGAGCGGCGCGCCGGCTCATCCGGTAAACGCGAGGTGTAAAGCCATGAAGTCATTTCGATCCGCAATTCTGCTGGCGCTCCTGGTCGGTCTCTGCATCGGGGGAGCGGCGCCGGCGCGCGCCGGTTCCGGCACCCCGGAGGATCCCTGGATCATCGGCATGAGCCAGTGCAACCTGGCCGAGCCCTGGCGCGCGCAGATGAACAAGGATATCGCCGACGCGGCGGCCGCCCATCCCGAGGTCCGGGCGATCTTCAAGGACGCCCAGAACGACACGCTGGTCCAGCGCCAGCACATCGAGGAGTTCGTCAACCAGGGAGTCGATGTGCTGCTCGTCAGCCCCAAGGAAGCCGTTCCGCTGACCGAACCGGTGGCCCGCGCCTACCAGGCCGGCATTCCGGTGATCGTGCTCGACCGGCGCATCATGGGCGATCAGTACACGACGTTCATCGGCGCCGACAACAAGCTGATCGGGCAAGCGGTCGGGCGCTGGATCGCCCGCCAGACCGGCGGCACGGGCAACATCGTCGAACTGAAGGGCCTGATGACCAGCACCCCCGGCCAGGACCGCCACAGCGGCTTCCTGAAGGGAATTGAGGGGACCGATCTGAAGGTCATCTTTGAGGCCGACATGGAATGGCTCGAGCCGAAAGCCCGCCAGGAAATGGAGTCGGCCCTGGCGCGCTTTCCCGCTATCGATGTGGTCTACGGACATAACGACCCGGCGGCGCATGGCGCCTACCTGGCCGCGCGCGCGGCCGGACGCGCCGACGAGATGATCTTTGTCGGCATCGATGCCCTGCCCCACGAAGGCAAACGCTATGTCGAGGAAGGGATTCTCGACGCCAGCTTCGAGTATCCCACCGGCGGCCGGGAAGCGGTCGCCACGGCCGTCGAGATCCTGCTCGGCAAGGAGGCGCCCAAGGAGATCGTGCTGCCCTCGCGGTTCTTCACGGCCGACAACGTCAAGGACAACGGCCTCTGGCTGGAGGAAGCGGGCCTGATCGACATGCCGGGCGAGGAGCCGTCCAACCTGGAGCCGAATCAGCCGGTCATCGAGGAACGCTTGCGCATCGGCGAGGAAGTCGGCGAGGACATCAAGGAACTGCCGACGGATTGAGTCGCCCCGGCGCGCCAGAAACGAGCCGTCAGCCCGGCGGCGCCGGTTTGTCGGGAATCCCGTATTTCTCCATCCGGTAGCGCAGCGTGGCGCGCGACAGGCCCAGCAGCCGCGCGGCGGCCGCCTTCTTGAACCGGCTGCGCTGCAGCGCCTGGCGGATCAGCTCCTGCTCATGCTCCTCCAGCGAGAACCCCTCGGGCGGCAATTCAAACCGCGTCGAGGCGGTCTCCGCCCCGCGCAAGCTCGGCCCGCTGATCTTGCGGATCAGCTCGGGCGCCAGCACGTCGCCCTGCAGCAGGATCACCGCCCGCTCGATCGTGTTCTGCAGCTCGCGCACGTTGCCTTCCCAGGGGTCGGCCAGCAGGCGATCGCGCGTCTCGGGCGGGATCCGCGGCACGCGCTTGCCCATCTGCGCGCAGAACCGATTGAGGAACAGGTTGACCAGCGGCAGGATGTCCTCGCGGCGGTTGCGCAGCGGCGCCAGATAGATCGGGAAGACGTTGAGCCGGAAGAACAGGTCCTCGCGGAACCGGCCCGCCGCCGCCTCGGCCTGCAGGTCCTTGTTCGTGGCGGCAATGAACCGCACGTCCACCTCGAGGACCTCGGTGCCGCCGACCCGCTGAATTTCGCGGTTCTCGATCGCGCGCAGGACCTTGGCCTGGACGTGCAGCGACAGGTCGCCGATTTCGTCGAGGAACAACGTGCCGCCCGCGGCCAGCTCGAACTTGCCCGGCTTGCGTTCGATCGCCCCGGTGAACGACCCCTTCTCGTGGCCGAACAGCTCGCTTTCGAGCAGGTTGTCGGGAATGGCCGCGCAATTGATCGCGACGAACGGACCGCTGGCCCGCGGACCGGCGTTGTGTATCCCCCGCGTGATCAGTTCCTTGCCCGTCCCGCTTTCGCCGTACACGATCACATTGGCGTTGCTCTGGGCGACCTGGCGCGCCATCGCGATCGCTTCCTGCATCGCCGGCGAGTGGGCGATGATCTGGTCCAGCCCCCAGCGGCTGTCCACCTGGATGCGCAGCCCGCGTTCGACCGCCAGCTTGAGCTTTTCCTCCTCGAACGGCTTGGTCAGGTAATCGCTCGCGCCGGCCTGCATCGCCTCGACGGCCGACTCGATCGAGCCGTAGGCCGTGATCACGACCACCGGGATATCCGGCTTGTGCTCGCGCACGTAGGCCAGCAACTGCATCCCGTCCATGCGCGGCATCTTGATGTCGGTGATGATCAGGTCGAAATCGTGCGCATCCAACTGCTCGCGCGCCTCCTGGCCGTCGGCGACCATCGTCAGCTTGTAACCGGCGTTGGCCATCAGCATGCCCAGCAGACGGCGCAGGCGCTCTTCATCCTCGGCGATCAGCAGGCGGGGGCTGGGCACGGCGGAGCAGACTCCTGCGCGGGGCGGCGGCGCCGGCGGGCGCGCGGCCGGTTGGAGAACGCGGGGTGAACCGGGAACGGGCGGCGACGACCGGCCGGCGGGGGGCGGCGGAAAGCGTCCGCCCGGCGGCATTCCAGGCACCCGTCGCCGATTCCGGCCCGAACCAATTCCCAAGCCTGTTGTAGCAGATCCTGCCGGCGACTCGCGAGGAAACTTACCGCCCGCAGGCGCCTGTCCCCCGTCCTCGCGCGCCCCTGCTCAATGATTCGGCTCCCGGCTCTCGTCCTCGGCTCTCGAAAGTCAATCCTCACTTGGCGGGGAAGCAACTTTTCACTCTTTTGTGCCTTTCGTGCCTTTCGTGATCCAGCTCCCCTCCCGTGTTCTTCTTCCCGCCTGTCGCCGTCCGCGCGCCCCCTTCCCTTTTCGCCGCCCCCGTGCTATACTCTCCATCGTGGTGGCGGGGCGCCCGCGTTTCGGCCCCGCCGCCCGTTCTTCGACAACAGGAAACGAACGCCATTGTGGGGGCGTTAAGGTTTCGACGGAGTGGACTGAGGATAGAGTTGCAGGTCGAGGTTCGTTGAGTCCCCTCGTTAATCAGACTTGACAGCTAACAATAACTGGCGAACCTGAACTCGCCCTGGCCGCCTAATCTAGGCGACCCGTCCATCCGAGGCTTGTCCGTGGCTTCGGAATGGGCGTCACCCAGCGGACTGGCCGCGTGACCCGCTGCTCGAGGGCCGCCCGGCAAGATCAATCGAGCTGGCCTGGCTGGTTGGTCGGTCGTCCACCTGCCCGCCAGGCGAGATCTGAGCGACGACTAAGCCTGTAGACGCTTTATTGGCAGACACTTCGGACGCGGGTTCGATTCCCGCCGCCTCCACCATTTAGAAAAGACCAACCCGTCTCTCCGGAGTCATTCTCCGGGGCGACGGGTTTTTTATTAATGAGCGGTTCGAGTATCGGAAGACTGGCCCTGACCAACCCCGACTGATCAGCCGATCCGCCTGTTGCTCGAAGGAAGGGTGAGCTTGGTGTATTTCATCACCGCGCCGCACTCCAAAAAGAAAGACCCACCGAAGTGAGCATGCCTTGCGGCAGAGGTCCGGCGGGCTTACTGGACCTGTTTATATCACCCTTCGATATCACGTCCATGAAAGACTTGACAAATTTCGGGTTGCGGGCATCCACGCATGATGACCGATCCCCAACTGATCAACATTGCCGGGGTTTTCGGGCGTCAGGGCCTCCCCTCCGCGCAGCCGTTCCGTTCGCCCGCTGCCGCGTCGGCTTCTTGCCAGTCACTGGCCGCTGCGGCATCATGGGATGGCGAATTCGACTCGCGGTCTCTGAGCGGCCGAACCGGATCCGAATTTCTCTCTTCACTCCCTCCCAATCCACTCCCCGCAAAGGCGCCGCATGCATTGCCTCTCGCCCGACACCGGCCCGATGGCCCCCTCGCCCGGATCCGAACCGATGACCGATGAGATCCTGCTGCTGCCGATGCCGCAGCGGCTGCAGGTCCTGCCGGGGCGGTTTCGGCTGCGCGACGACGCCCTGCTGCTGCTCAAGGGCGAGCCGCGCGCCGAGCTGCTGCGCCTGGGCCACACGCTGCGCGGGACGCTGCGCACGCTCGGCAAGTCCCCCGCGCTGACGACGTTCGGCGTCTCGACCGACCCGCGCGTCCAGGTGCTGCTGGCGATCGACCCGGCCCAGGTGCGCCAGCCCGAGGGTTACCGCCTGGAGATCACGCCCGCCCAGCTTTCGATCATCGCGCACGACGGCGCCGGCGCGTTCTACGCCGCGATGACGCTGCGCCAGCTCGCCCGCTGGGAGGCCGACTCGCTCCCCGCGCTGCGCATCGAGGACTGGCCCGACCTGCCCAACCGCGGCGTCATGCTCGACGTCAGCCGCGACATGGTCCCGCGCATGGGGACGCTGATGAACCTGATCGACTCGCTCGCCGAGTGGAAGATCAATCAGTTCCAGCTGTACACCGAACACACGTTCGCCTATCGCGACGACGGCGCGGTCTGGGCCGACGCCTCGCCCTTCACCCCGCAGCAGATCCTCGACCTGGACCAGTATTGCCGCGAGCGGTTCATCCAGCTCGTCCCCAACCAGAACTCGTTCGGGCACATGGAACGCTGGCTGCGCCGCGCCCCCTACCGTGCGCTCGCCGAGCTGCCCGAGGGGGAGTCCGCCACGCTCAACCCGCTCGATCCCGGCTCGATCCAGCTCGTCGCGCGGCTGTATCAGGAGCTGCTGCCGCATTTCACCAGCCGGTTGTTCAACGTCGGCTGCGACGAAACCTTCGAGCTCGGCAAGGGACGCAGCCGCGCCGAATGCGAGCGCCGGGGCCCGGGCCGGGTCTACCTGGATTACCTGCTCAAGATCCACCGGCTCGTCCAGCACCACGGCCGCACGATGATGTTCTGGGGCGACATCATCCAGCAGCACCCCGACCTGATCGCCGAGCTGCCGCGCGACGTCATCGCGCTGGAATGGGGCTACGAGCACGACCACCCGTTCCCGGAACGCTGCGAGAAATACGTTCGCGCCGGCGTCCCGTTCTATCTCTGCCCCGGCACCTCAAGCTGGTGCAGCTTCGCCGGCCGCACCGACAACGCCGTCGCCAACCTGCGCGCCGCGGCCGACAACGCGCGCCGGTTCGGCGCCTCCGGCTACCTTATTACCGACTGGGGCGATTACGGCCATCTCCAGTACCTGCCGACCGCCTGGCTGGGTTTCGCCTGCGGCGCCGCGCTGGCCTGGTCGCTCGAGGCCAATGACGATCTGAACCTCCCGCGCGCACTCGACCGCCACGTCTTCCTCGATCGCGCGCGGCGCATGGGGCGCATCGTCCACCAGATGGGCAACGTCTACACCCTGGCCGGCGAGCGGCTGCATAACCGCTCGATGATCTTTCAGCAGTATTTCCGGCCGGGCGATCCGGTGCAGGACGAAATCCGCTATCGCATGCGCCCCCACCACGGCGAGCAGGCGATCGAGGCGCTCGACGAGTTGATGAACGGCCTGCACCAGACCGCCATGCAGCGGCCCGACGCGCAGCTCCTGATCGACGAATTCACGCAGGCCGGCGCGTTCCTCAAGCACGGTTGCCATTATGCGATCGCGCGCGGCGGGGGGACCGCCGCCGACCTGGA
>MVZB01000209.1 GCA_002068205.1 candidate division BRC1 bacterium ADurb.BinA292 | reverse complement strand
CCGCCGCGAGCGCGACCAGAAGGCCCTGGCCGAGCGGGGGGCTGCCCTGGACCATGCGATCAAGTCTTCGCGCCGAAAAAAGTTGGGCGCCGCCGGCTGGTTCCGCGTCGCGCGCGCCGTCGCCGGCCTGCTGATGCTCGTGGCCCCCTTTGCCGAGGGGCTCGGCCTGCCCGACCTGCTGGTTGGGCCGATCCGCGGCATCTATGCGCCGCTGGGGGCTGGAGTGTCCATCTGGGGCGCGGCGGCGGGCGCCGCGCTCCTGGTGTCGGCGCTTTCCGCCCGCATGGTCGCGCCGATCATCATCGTGCTGGGCGCGTTTTTTGTCGCCTGCGCGAACCTCGCCGCCGAACAGAGCGCGGCGCTGGTTCCCGCCGCGGCCGTCACGATCGGCCTGGCCCTCCTCGCCGCCGGCCTGGCCCTCCACGTGATGAACAAGCTGGCGGGCAAGGCGTTTTGAGCGGACGCATGACGGGGTAGCCGGTGACCGGAGGCATCCCCACCACCGGTGTGGGACCGGCCCCCGGTGTGCGACCGGCGTCCGGTGTGGGACCGGCGCTCCCGCCGGTCATCCCCGCCGCATCCCGGAGGGGCGCCGGATACTAGCCGGTGGTTGAGCGTAGCGCTACCACCGGTCACCGAGCCCCCCGTTCCCCCGCCTCCCGGAGGGATGCCAGCTGCCACGCGTGCCAACTCGCATCCCCCCCGTCGCCGCCCTCAATGCCCCATCGCCACCCCCCCTGTAACCATCTCGCATCACGTAGCTCGCAACCCGCGACGGATCATCCTTCCGGCCCGCGATCCGACCGACGCGCCCCCACCACTCACCCGAATTCACTTGCTTCGCGCGCCGGGGCGGAGGGAACATGGGAATTATTGTAAGAGAGGATCCCTGGCGAGCTGAAATGACCACCGCCCCCTACGGACATTTCGGCGCTCGCGCCCCCTTCGAACGCATAAGGAGGCAGGACCATGTCCGCCCTGCGCGTGTTGATCCTCGAAGACGATCAGGACATCATTGACCTGATCCAATCCGTCCTCGAACCCGACTTCGAATGCTATTCGGCCCCCAACGGCGATATCGGCCTCGACGCCGCCATCCACGGTGAGCCCGATCTGATCATCTGCGACATCATGATGCCCGTCATGGACGGGCGCGAGTTCCTCCGCCGCCTGCGTCTCGTCCCCGGCCTCGAGTCGATTCCCGTCATCATTCTCTCGGCCCTCACCTCGCGCGATCACATCCGCGACGGCTATGCCCTCGGCGCGGCGCTTTACGTCCCCAAGCCGATCGAGCCGAAGCGCTTCCGCCGCAACCTCGAGATGTTCGTCGTCGACCATGAGCTCAAGGTCCGCCCCAAGCGCATGAGCCTCGCCGAGCTGCGCCACAAGACGTTCAAGGCGTCCGCGACGCCCCCACCGCCGCGCCGCCAGCAGGCCGCCTTCCTGATGCCCGACCTGACGCATACCTCGACCCCCATCGAATTCACCAGCGAGGGACTGCTGCGCAATCCGCATCCACCCCGTGACCCCGAGCGCGGCGCTTCCCAGCCCACGGCCAAGACCTTCTCCTCGCTGCGCCCCTCGGCCCCCGCCCGCCCGCCGCTCCGCGCGGCGGCTTCCGGTTCGCCCGCCGGCGGCGATCCCTCCGCCAGGTCCGACAAGGGCGGCGCCCGCTCCGTCGTCGGCCAGAAGATCCGCATGATGATCATCGAAGACGACATGGATACCTGTCAGTTGCTCAAGGCCGAGTTCGAGCGCGACCACGACGTGCTGATCGCCAACGACGGCGTCGCCGGCGTCGAACAGGCCGTTAAATACAAACCCGACATCTTCGTCATCGACGGCATCCTCCCCCGGCTCAACGGGTTTCAGGTGACGACGATGCTGCGCAAGCATCGCGATTTCTTCCGCTCGCCGATCATTCTGATCTCGGGCAAGGCCACCCCGCGCGACCGCCAGCACGCCGAACGATTGGGCGTGACGCACTTCATCGCCAAGCCCTTCACCGGCGCCCAGATGCGCCGCCTGGTCGAGGAAACCGAACAGCGTTCCGATTTTTCCGTCCACAAGGACCGGGTCGACATGAAGGTCATCCGCCTCGAAAAACTGCAGCACCTGGAAACCCACCGCACCCAGCGCAACTTCCGGGCGGATGCCGTGGAGAACAGCTACTGACCGCCCCTTTCGCGTTCGCCCCCGTCCGACATCAAACGCCCCCCGGCGCGTGCACCCTGGGCGACTCATCTCTCCGACTGATCCGCCTGGTTGACCGGACAGGCCCGCGAAGCGCACACCGGAATAACGCGCTTGTCATTCCCCAAAATCCCAATCCGCTTAAGGCTTCCAAATGCAATGCTGGCGGTTCCGATCAGCTGACCCGGTCAGTCCGCGAAGCGGATGACGGGAATAAAGCGCAAGGTGACGGCCGCAGGCCGGAACCATGCGTCGCCGCGCCCAACGATTCAAGCCCCTGGAAGGGGCGGGCGGGCTCTCTTCCCGGCCCCCTGGGGGGCCTTTGACCTGGGCGCCGGGCGTTGGGCCCGGTGGCCCAACGCCCTATGTATTCCTCAACCGTTTTCAACGGGTTCCCTGCAACACCGCCACTCCAAGCCCTCACCCGCGGCGCGCGACCTCTATGGTTTATCTTGTCTTCTTCCCTCGGCGGCTTCGCGGCTCCGCGTGAGACCGGAAAACCCTCACGTCGAGCCCCCCTCATTTTTGATTTGCATCCCACGCCAAGCCGGTTAGTCTGGTAGTTTGGACTTATGACGGGTGCCCGAGCCGACGCCGCTGGCGAACGCCGCGCCTGACATCTTTGAGCTCCATTCTGTTTCGCCGCCGAGACCGGTTCATGTCGCCTGAACCCACCGAACCGATTCAGTACGCCCATTTGCCCGACAATATCATCGTCATCCGGGTGCTGGGCAAAGGCACCCATCTGCAAAGCCCCAGCCTGCGCTATGTCTTCGATCAGACGCGCGACGCCGCCCCCCCGCCCCGCTATATCATCGACCTGGATCGCTGCACCACCATGGACAGCACGTTCATGGGGACCCTCGCCTCGATCGGCCTGCATCAGGTCGAGCGCACCGGCTCGCGCGTCATCGTCACCAATATTCAGGAGCATGTCCTCCGCTTGCTCAATACCCTCGGCCTGAAGTACATCCTCGATCTGCGCGCCAATCACGACCAAACCGTCAACCGGCTCGGGCTCGGCGAGGAGGCCTTCACCCCCGCCGCCGGACCCCGCCTCGACAAGCTGGACCGGATTGTGCTCATGATTGAAGCGCACGAACGACTGATCGATGTCGACAGCCAGAACGAGGTCAAGTTTCAGGGGGTCCTGCGAACCCTGCGCCAGTCGCTCGATGAAGAACAGCAGAGGCCGTCTTGAGGGGCGCCGTTTCCCCCCAATCACCCATCCAGATACCCGCATCCCGGAGTAGATGACTGAATGATCCGCCGTCGCACGTTACCCAATGGCGTCCAAGTCGTCACCGAGCAGCTCGACACCGTCCGCTCGTGCGCCATCGGCGTCTTCCTGCAGGTCGGCAGCCGCCACGAACGCCCCGCCGAGAACGGCATCAGTCATTTCCTCGAGCACATGCTGTTCAAGGGAACGTCGCGCCGCACCGCCCGCCAGATCGCCGACGCCACCAACTACCTGGGCGGCAACCTGAACGCCTTCACGACCCAGGAATTGATCTGCCTCCACGCCAAGACGGTCGACAGCAAGGCCCCCAGCACGCTCGACCTTTTCGGTGAAATGCTGATCGATTCGATCTTCCCCCCCGAGGAAATCCGCCGCGAGCGCCAGGTCGTCCTCGAAGAATTCAAAATGTATGAGGACACCCCCGACGAGTTGAGCGTCGATCTCTTCCTGCGCAACCTCTGGCCGGATCACCCGCTGGGCCGTCCGGTGATCGGTTCCCGCACCTCGATCAGCCGCCTCTCGCGCGCCGGCATCCAGCGGTTCCTGCGCCGCGTGTTCCATCCCAGCCGGCTGCTGATCGTGCTGTCGGGCTCGTTCGACAGCCGCGCGTGCTCGCGCGCGATCAATCAGTGGTTCGGCAAAGTCGAGCCCGCCGGCGCCGCCGCGGGCCGCCTCGGCGGCCGGCCGCCGCGCGCCCCCCGCTCGCGGCGGACCCATCTGCGCCGCCGCATCGAACAGACGCATTTCTGCCTCGGCGTCCCCGCGCCCGACCGCACCTCGCCCGATCGCTTCGCCTTCAGCCTGCTGAACATGATCCTCGGCGGCGGGATGAGCTCGCGCCTGTTTCAGGAAATTCGCGAAAAGCGCGGCCTGGCCTACTCGATCGGCTCGTTCACCCAGTCCTTCACCGACGCCGGCTGTTTCGCCGTCAGCGGCGGCACCAGCCCCGATACCTACGGCGAGGTGCTGCGCATCACGCTGGAGGAGTTGCAGCGCATCACCGAGGAACCCGCCCCCGAGGAGGAACTCGTGATGGCCCGCGAGCAACTGGTCGATTCCCTCCTGATGAGCCTGGAAAATACCGAGTCGCGCATGCTCCGCCTCGCCGACAGCCTCCTCAATTTCGGCCGGGTCGTGCCCGTCGATGAAATCCTGACCCAACTGCGACGGGTCGAGCCGGACGACGTCCGCCGGATCGCGGCCAAGTATCTCACCGGCGCCTCGCTCGCCCTTGCGTCGATCGGCCCCAATGCTAAGATGGAGCCCATTTCGGAAAACCTTCGGCAGGTTGCCGCCTGAGGGATGCCCCCCGCCATGAACTCCGCCATCCACGTTTTCCATCGCTTCGCGGGGGTGGGGATTGCCGGTTTGATCCTGGCCGCCCACCTGGCGTTCGTCGCCGGCTGCCAGCGCGTCCGGACCGACGCCGCGTTGCCGAACCTCGTGCAGGTCAGCGCCGAAGGCTACGTCGATCCGGCAACAGTGGCCCCGCGCGCCGCCGCGGTCGCCGGCGACGATCTGACCTCGGCCGCCGTCGTCGTCCATGACGGCTCGATCGCCGATCCCGGCCAGCGCGTCCTCGCGGCGCGCGCCGCGGCGCGGCGTCAGGCCCTGCGCGGCATCGGCGAGCAGCTTCAGCATCTGCGGGCCGCGGATGGACGCCCGCTCCTGCTCACGCTGCGCGCCGCCGATTCACCCGCGATTGCGCAACTCAATGAGTTGCTCGATCGCCACGCCGAGACGACCTACACCGAGTTCAACGGCCGCTCCAAGGCGCTCGTCCTGCTCCCCGCGGCGCGGCTCAATGAATTCCTCGCGGCCGCCGGCGGCGCGCCCGAATCCTCCAGTCTGCCGCTCACCGCCGAGGAGGACCAGGTCCTGCGCGCGCAGGCCTACGAGGCCGCGCTGCGCGACGCGCGCAAGCAGCTCCGCGACGTCATCCCGATCGTTCCGATCGAGCCCAACGGCCCGACGATCGGCGAAGTCATCGAGCGGCGGCCCTCGCTCGTCAACGAGCTCAACGCCCTGATGCTGGCCACGCAGCCCGATACGGTTGAATACCCCGAACCGGGCCGCTGCCGGATGACCCTCTCCTTCGACATGGGCCAGGCGCGCGAACTGGCGCGCGCGGCGTTCCGGCAGAAGGACTGACCGCCCGTGCCCCAGCCTGATATGATCCCGTCTTCCGACTCGCCGCGCATCGTTCTGGCCTCGGCCTCCCCCCGCCGCCAGGCGCTGCTCAAGGCCGGCGGCGTCCGTTTCGAGGTCCGCGTCTCGGCGCTCGATGAATCGCCCTACCATCACCCCTCCGCGCCGCGCGCCCAACAGCCGAACTGGCGCTCGATCTCCTCCAGCGTCTTGTTTTTCGTCTCGGGAACCATCCGCAGAACGAAGAAAAAGCCCGCCACGCAGATCCCCGCGTACAGCCAGAACGTCCCCGCGGCGCCCAGCGCGGCGTTCAGCACCGGAAAGGTGAACGTCAGGGCGAAACACGCGATCCACAGCGCCGATACCGCGATCGAAATCGCCACCCCGCGGATGCGGTTGGGAAAAATCTCCGCGATCAGCACCCACGTCACCGGCGCCAGCGACATGGCATAACACGCGATCGCGCTGAGCGTCAGCAGCAGCACCGGCAGCCCGCGCAGTTCTAGCCAATACGCCG
>MVZB01000208.1 GCA_002068205.1 candidate division BRC1 bacterium ADurb.BinA292 | reverse complement strand
CCCCGCCCCGCCCCCCCGACGGGGGAACTTCCCCCCTCAACTTGCATCCGTCAATCTGGTCCCCATGCTCGTTTCGCCGCTTGATCCGACATGATTTAGCCTCTCCGAAATTCGCCCGCTCCCCCCTCGCGGGCTTGACATTCACCCGGCCCCTCACTAGACTCCCGCTTGCTCGGGTATGTGCTGATAACGACCGCCGGTGGGCAGCCGCGCGTTTCCCACCGCTCGGTTTGGGCTGCGGCGCACCGCTGCCAACTCCGCCCCGGTCCGCCAGCACCTTCTCCCGTTGTCCATGAGGCCGGGGTCAACTGCCGGCCCGCCAATCCCCCTGATCAGACTCGAGGAAGGAGCTTTCCATGAAGCGTCTGCTCGTCTGCCTCCTCCTGGCCGGCGCCGTCTTGCCGCTGGCCGGTTGCCTGAGCGCCCCGGTGATCCCGCCGATGGGCGTGGCTTTCTCCGATTTCCAGGCCCCCCTGGACATCGACTACGATGAGACCGACGTGACCGGCAAGCGCGGCGTCTCCGAGAGCATGTCGATCCTGGGCCTGGTCGCCCTGGGCGACGCCAGCGCCGCCGAAGCGGCCGACCGCGCCGGCATCCGCACCATCAAGCATGCCGACTACGAATTCTTCAACGTCTTCGGCGTCTATCAGCGCTACCGCACGGTGGTCTATGGCGACTGATCGCCCTCTCCCGCCGCGCTCCTACCTTTTGCACAGGAGGTCGACCATGCGCCGCATGGGTTTACTCGTCATGACGGTCGTGTCGGTCGCGCTGCTTGGTGGCTGTGCCTTTCGGCCCGGATGGTTCCCCGCGCAGAGCCGCATGATGGGCTCGCTCGGCCAGAGCCTCCCGGTCGTCCCGGTTCAGCCCCCTCCGGGCTTCATCTACGAACAGGTCTCGGCCCCCCTCTCCTACAACTTCGCCGAGACACCCGCCCAACCCGGCAAAACGGGCGTGTCGCAGGCCAATTACCTGTGCATCCCGTTCATCCCCTATCTCTCCTTCTCCTGGGGGGATGTCAGCATCGAAAATGCCGCCCGCGAGGGCAACCTGGATGAAGTGGCCTACGCCGACTATGAGGTGATGCAGGTCCTGGGGGTCTTCACCCAGATGAAGATCATCGCCCACGGCCGTTGACCTTTCACCACATCGCGAACCATCGCCTGCGCCCCCCGGGCTCGCCCCGGGGGGCGTTGCTTTTTTTCTCGTCCATCATCTTCGTCCTCGTCCCTCGTCTTCGTAGTCGCCCAGAACGGCCCCCCCAAGATTCGGCTCTCGGCTCTCGTCCCCCGTCCTCGGCTCTCGAAACCCCCTCGTCCTCCTGATCCCTCCCTTTCCCCGGTTCACTTTCAGCCGCCGGCTCGTTATCCTCGCCGCCGATGGCCCCTTTCCCGCCAATCCCTCCCGCTTTCCGCCACTTCGCGCCCGCAGGTTTGCTCCTGGCCGCGGCCGCGCTGCTTCTGCTCCCGATCGCCCCGCTCTCCGCCGACGATCGCCTCGCCCCGGCCGTCCTGCTCATCCTTGCCGCCGCCGGCCTGTTCTGGATGGCACTCGATCGCCGCGGCAAAGCCCGCTCCCGCGTCATCTGGTCGCTGCTCGCCATCCTCGTCGGCATGCTGCGCGTCGGTTACGAATACGACCGTCACAACTACGTCCTCTATCATTCCCTGATCGAGCACGCACGCGACCCTTCATTCCTCGCTACCGACTGGTTCGTCCGCGCCAGCGCCGGGTTCAACGGCTATTATTTCTTCGTCAGGGCCTGCGCGCTCTTCCCGCCGGCCCTGCTCCCGCCCCTGTTCTTCGGGCTCTGGCTGCTCGGTTTCGCCGCGCTGGCGTTGCTCTTCCGCCTCATCGCCCACCGGATCATCCCTCGTTTCGCGCGGGCCGAGCTCTGCGCCGCCGCCGCGTATCTGTTCGTCCTTCTCACCTACGCCCCCGGCCGCTGGAGTCTGGTCGCCCTCGGCGATCACGGCTTCTTTTACCCGTTCGTCAACCCGCAGGTGGCGGGCATGCTGCTCGGCCTGCTGGCCGCGTTCCTGATCGCCGCCGGGCGGCCGCTCGCCGGGTCCCTTCCGCTCGGCCTGGCGATCAACCTGCACCTCAGTTCGGGCCAGCACTTTTTCATCCTTTGCGCGGTCCTCGTGCTCCTGGCCCGTCCCCTCCAGCTCCCGCTCAGCCTGCCGCGCGGACTCGCCGCCCTTGCCCTCGCCCTCCTGATCGGCCTGCCCAACCTCCTCCCGACGCTGCGCAACCAGCTCGCGGCCCCGCCGACGCCCGAAACCGACATCCCCTACATTCTGATCTTCGGCTACTTCCGCCACCCGCATCATACGATCCCCTCCACCTGGCCGCTCAAGCGCTTCATCTGCTTCGGCATTGTCCTCGCGCTGGGCGCCGCCGGCTGGCTGCTTAAGCGTCCGCACGGGCCGCTCGACCGCGCCCACGGCGCGATCGTCGCAACCTGCCTGCTGCTGATGTTCGCCGGCTGGTTCTTCGTCGAACGCACCCCGATCGACTTCGTCGGCAAATCCCAGTTCTTCCGGCTCAGCGTCGTCGCCCAGATTCTCTGCGCGCCCTACATCGCCTGGCTGCTCGCCCGCCCGCTGCCGCTGCCCCGGAACATCGCATCACTTGATTCAACGCGCCTGAAGCGGCACGCCTGGGCCCTCGCGGCGACAATCGCCCTTGTCGCGGCCGGCGTGGCCCTCGGGCGACCGTTCCACCTGGTCGCCCGCCCCGGCGTCCCCGTGGAGCAGTGGGTGGCCAAAAACACGCCGCCCGACGCCGTCTTTATTCTCCCCATCCGCACCTATGGCATTGGCCTCAATGAATTCCCCATGCGGACGGGCCGCGGCCTCGTCGCCGACCTGCACCGGTTCCCCCATCAGGGCGTTGATTATCTGACCTGGTTCAAGCGTCTGTGCGATCTGTTCGGCGTGGAGTGCGACCTGAATCCGAAGGCCGTGCGCGCGCTGGGCCGCGCCAACCTGACCCGCATGTCGCAGCAGCTTTCCCTCGATCAACTCCGCCAATTGCGCGACCGCTACGGTGCAACACACCTCGTCCGCCAGGTTCAGTATCCGCTCGCCGGCCGCGACCCGGTCTATCGCGACCAGGAGTTTCTGGTCTACGATCTGCGCCCCGCCGCCGAGTAGCGCGCGAATACCGGCGCCGCCGCTCCCCTGCTCAAAAAATCCCGATCTCGTGGCGCGGTGAAAGCCCAAGGTAGATATAGTAGATGATCGTCGTGAACAGCAGACTGTCGATGATGTCCAGCACGCCGCCGTGGCCGGTGAACGTCCGCCCCGAGTCCTTGATCCCCGCCGTCCGCTTCAGCCAGCTTTCGGCCAGGTCGCCCACCGGCCCCACCATGCTGAACACGAGCGCGAACCCCACGATTTCATACCACCCGAACAACCGGTCAATATTGTTCCAGAAGAGCTTGGCCAGCACCGCCAGCAGCAGCGTGAACGCCACCCCCCCGGCGAACCCCTCCCACGACTTGCCGGGACTGATCCGCGGCGCCATCTTATGCCGCCCCAGCAGCCGCCCGATGAAATACGCTCCCACGTCCGACGCCTGCGTCCCCAGCACCAGAAAAATAATGTAGTGCTGGCCGTCCTGGTTGTTGCTCTGCACCGCCGTCCGCCAGATGATCGTGATCAGCGCCAGCGGCAGCGTCACGTAGAGCGTGCCGATCAGGCAGACCCCCGCCATGCTCGTCGAGTCGCGCTCGAGCGACAGCGTCCCCCACCCCAGACTGATCACGGTCAACAAGCCCAGGATTGCCAGCGCGTGATCCAGTTCATAATAATAGGCGTCGGCCAGCATCAGCAGCGCGGCGCCGTACGCCAGCCAGACGAACGACGGACGCGGACGCTGCGGGGCAAAATGCGCAAACTCCTTCAACGCCGACAGCGCCGCCACCGCCAGCAGCAGCGGCAGCGCCCAGACGAACAGCGGATTGAACAACCCCAGAAAAAAGAACGCGAAAAAGATGATGGCGGAGATGACGCGGGCGATCAGCATCGGCTCGGCGCGCTCAGCTTTCGTTCAGGTCGCGTACGGTCCCGTAGCGTCTTTCCCGCCCCTGAAAGTCCACCAGGGCGCTCAATAATTGTTCGCGGCGGAAGTCGGGCCACAGCACCGGCGTCACGTGGATCTCGGCATACGCGATCTGCCACAGCAGAAAGTTGCTCACCCGCAGCTCCCCGCTCGTCCGGATCAGCAGATCCGGGTCGGGCAGGTCAGCCGTGTCCAGATGCTGGGCGATGACGTCCGGCGTGATCTGCTCGGGCCGCAGCTCGCCGCGCTCGACGGCTTCGGCGATGCGCCGCGTCGCCCGCGCCAGTTCATCCCGCGCCCCGTAGCTCAGCGCCAGGTTCAGCGTCATCCCGTCGTTGCCCGCGGTCAGCGCCATCGTTTCATCCAGCGCCCGCCGCGCCGAGTCGGGCAGGTCCTCGCGCGCGCCGATCATCCGCAGCCGGATGTTGTTCTCCATCAGCTCGTCGCGCTCGGCCACGAGAAACCGCGACAGCAGGTTCATCAGGGCGCTCACCTCCGCGCTCGGCCGCGCCCAGTTCTCCTTCGAAAACGCATACAGCGTCAGCACCCGCAGCCCCAGTTCGGCGCACGTCCGCGTCGCCTCGCGCACCGATTCGATCCCCGCCTCGTGCCCCTTGATCCGGCTGATCAGGCCGCGCTGGCGCGCCCAGCGCCCGTTGCCGTCCATGATCACCGCCACGTGCGCCGGCAGCCGCGACGGATCCAGCAGTCCCAGCAGCCGCCGCTCGCTTTCGCTCCAGCGCTCCGCCGCCTTGGGCCACCAGCTTTGGGCCATCGTCATCGTGGTCATCGCGATTACTTTCCGCGGGCTGCATCCATCCTCGCTCATATTGCCCCGCTCCGCCCGGAACATCAATGCTTTAACGGGCCCGCGCCCCCGCGCGGTCGCGGCGTGGCACACGCCCATCCGTCCCCTTCATTCCCCGCGAAACTTCCCTCGCCGGCGGGCCTAGATCTCCACCACCACCGGCAGGATGACCGGATAGCGATCGGTCTGATCGGCCAGATACCGCCGCAGCGCCTTGCGCACCGCCGCCTTCACCGTGTCCCATTCCTCCTGGCTTTCCTTGGGGCATTCCTCAAACGTGCGCGCCACCAGATCCTTGCACCCCTGCATCAGCGGCTCGTTGTTGTCCACCACGATGAATCCCCGCGAAACCAGGTCGGGACCCGCCATGATCCGGTGCGATTGCTTGTCGATCACCAGGATCACCGTCAGCATCCCGTCCTCGGCCAGGTGCTTCCGGTCGCGCAGCACGATCTGCTCCACGCCGTCCATCATCCGCCCGTCCACGAGCACGATCCCGGCCCAGTCGGTCGGCTGCGCTTCGGCCCAGTCCTCGCCCAGGTTGAGCTGCATGCCGTTCTCCAGGATGAAAACCTCCTCCTCCTTCAGCCCGCACTCGATCGCCAGTTCGCCGTGGCGCATGAGCTGGCGCAGCTCGCCATGAATCGGCATGAAGAACCGCGGCCGAACCTCCCTGAGCAGCAGCCGCATCTCATCGCGGTAGGCGTGCCCCGAGGCGTGCACCGCCCCGTCGCGTTCGGTCACCACCTTCGCCCCGTGCCGATAGAAATGGTTGATCAGCTTGTAAATCGAGCGCTCATTGCCCGGAATGATCCGCGAGCTGAAAATGATCAGGTCTTCGGGCTGCACCGTGTAGCCCCGAAAACTGTTGAGCGCCATCCGCGAGAGCGCCGACAGCGGCTCGCCCTGCGAGCCCGTCGTAATGATTACGCGCGACTCGGGCGGAACCTGCCGCAGCTCGTGCAACGGAAGCACCAGCCCCGCCGGGTATTGCAGCAGCCCCAGCTCGCCGGCGATGTTGAAGTTGCGGTCCAGGCTGAAGCCGCAGATCGCCACCTTGCGCCCGAACTGGTGCGCCAGGTCCAGAATCGTCTGGATCCGGTCGATGTTGGTCGAAAACGACGTCAGGATGATCGTCCGCGGTGCGTCGCGAAAAAATCGCGTCAACCCCTCGCGCACCTGTGTCTCGTTGGGCGAATGCCCGTCCCGGTCGATATTCGTGCT
>MVZB01000207.1 GCA_002068205.1 candidate division BRC1 bacterium ADurb.BinA292 | reverse complement strand
CCTCGGCCTCGTTTTCCGGGGGAATCTCCGCCCGCCGCGCGCCTAGCGCCGTCTTGCTCGTTCCCGACCAAACCATATCAGGCTCCATGCAATCAGGATGCACAGGACGCTCGTGCACAGCGCCGCCAGCGGGACGGGCACGTTGCTGTTGACCAAACCGATGAACGTCCCGGCGACAATCAGACCGAACGCCACCACGAGCAGAAAAAATGCGCAGACCACCAGCCCCGCGATGACGGCCAGCTCATAGACTCCCTCGCGCGACTTGCGCAGCTCCGCCTTGATGACATCGATGGCCGAGAGGAACAGTTCGACCAGTTCGGTCATCGCCTATTTCTCCGAGATGATCTTGCCCAGCAGCATGCCGACGCCGAACGCGGTCAGCAGGCTGGTGATCGGCCGCTCTTCCACCGAGTGCTGCACGCAATCGAAGGCGCGCTCGCTCTCATGGCGGACGCGTTCATAGGCGTCCTCCAGTTTTTCGCCCGCGCGTTCTCTGGCGCGGTGGGCCTTGTCCTTGCCCGAGTCGACGGCCGTGTGCGCCAGGCGCGCCAGGTCGGCCTTGATCGAATCCAGATCCTCGCGCAGCTGGCGAAGATCCGAGCGAACATCATTCATATCCTGTTGGACCGCGTTGGCCATGTTGATTCACCTCCCTGCTCGATGCGGAGAAAATTCACCGTTGATGATCGAAGCCCACGGCTTCGTTCCAGATCCATCCACATCGCGAAGAGGGAGCAATAATCATTCCATGCGACGGTTGATCGTTCGTCCTTCAGAGTGCTTCTAATTCCACGAATTCAGGCCAACTCCGGCCACCCCTTGCAGGGATTTGATTCGTCGGGGGGGCGACGCAGGGTTCCGGCCTGCGGCCGTCACCCCGCGCTTTATTCCGGTCGTCCGCTGCGCGGACTTGCCCGGTTAACAAGTCGGAACCGCCTGCATTGAAGATGGAAGCCTTAAGCAGCTTGCGATTTGGGGAATGACAAGCCTTCGAAGGGCCGGCCTGCGGCGAAATCACGCCGGAGGCTTGCACTTCCATCGCCGGTGCGGTAAAAGAACAGTTCGCGGGCACGCGTCCCCAAACCCAAGATGATCCTTCAAGACGACAGGAGACCCACCATGAGTCCACTGGGAGCGGATATTACCGCCGAACAAGCGCAGGCCGTGCTGGAAGCGGCGCGCAAGAAGGCTGAACAACTCAAGCTGGCGATGAACATCGCCGTTGTCGACGCGGGGGCCAACCTGAAGGCCTTCCTGCGGATGGACGGCGCCTGGCTGGGCAGCATCGACATCTCGCAGAAAAAAGCGCGGACGGCGCGGTTCTTCGACATGAACACCGGCGAGATCGGCAAACTGAGCCAGCCGGGCGGCTCGCTCTACAATATTGAAGTCTCCAACGGCGGACTGATCACGTTCCCCGGCGGCATTCCGCTGAAGATCGGCGATACGGTGGTCGGCGGGATCGGGGTGTCGGGGTCGACCGTCGAGAACGACCACGAAGTGGCGAGCGCCGGCGCGGCCGCCTTGAAATAAGGCCCGTCGCGCGCGACCAAATACGACGAGCCCCGGGCGACATCGCCCGGGGTTCGTTTACATTCGTCCCTCGTCCTCTTCCTCGTCCTCGATCTGCTACGCTCCGCCCAATGCTTCCACATTGATGTATTTCTCGGCGATCGCCGTCAGCTTGCGGTCCGCGTTTTTCTCCTCGGCCAGCGTCTGCTCGAGCAGCGTCGCCACCTTGTTCTCCTTGAGCAGCTTCGCGAACGAAACCAGCGTGCCGTAGCTCGCCATCTCGTAATGTTCGACTTTCTGCGCCGAGGCGATCAGTCCGGCATCCTTCACGATCGGCTCGGCTTCCTCCTCGATCAGCTCCTCGCCCTCGGAGACGAGGCCTTCCATCGCTTCGCACTTCTTGCCGCGCCTGGGCAGTTCGAGCAGTGCAAAGGCTTCCTCGAGCCGTTCCACCTGACCCTTCGTCTCGTCCAGGTGCGCTTCGAGGGCGGCCCGCAATTCATCGGTGGCGGCCGCGCGCGCCATCTTCGGCAGCGCCTTCACAAGCTGCTTTTCAGCGTGGTAGATGTCCTTCATTTCGTCGACAAACAAATCGCGCAATGACTCAATGCTCATGGCGGAACTCCTCCTGGATAAAAACAAGTCGCTTGTTTTTTTCATGTGCGCGACGGTCATGTCGCGACGCACGATTGCGGGGGAGCAATTCATGTGCCAGCCGCCGAGAACAAGGAGAAGCTCAGGCGCGGGTGGAGAAAACGTCAAGAATCGGGCCGCAAAGCAGCGAGAGGCCTGGAGAGAGGGAAGAAGCACGAAGTTCGAATTTCGAAATCCGAAACTTATTCAGACCCCTGAATTTCAAAAACAAAAGAATGCACGGAATATCTACCTTAGGAAGGTGCAGCAGTACTCCAGATCCGATACCGCTGGCCTGGACTCTGGAAAGCAGCCCCGCGGTAAGACGGAAATCTCAGCCTTATTCGCGCGTTTCCACGATGTGAAGTGCTTTCAGGGCGGCGCTGGATTTGGAAAGCAGCGGCGCGAGGCCGCGATCAAGGGTGACGAGTCGACCACCGCAATGCACGGCCATCCCCAGCAAGTAAGCGTCGGTCACTTGGCGGTGGCCAACAAGAAGCTCGGAGGGAATACGTTCATCAAGACCAGCGGAGCAAGTTGATGTCAAGATGCCAGCGCATCGTGATGACGCCTCGGCGGGTGATGCCAGCGGTCGTGGATCCAGACCCACTGATCGGGCCGGCGGCGGATCTCGCGCGCGAGGACGTCGGTGTAGGCCTGCGTCAGCCGGCGGACCTCCTGCTCCTCGGGGGCGTCGGGGTCGGGCCAGATGCACGGATGGCCGCGCAGGATGTGGCGCCGCGGGTCCTCGGCCGTCCGCTCGATCGTGTAGGGGCAGATCGGCGCGCCGGTGCGCCAGGCGATGACGGCCGCGCCCGACGGCGTCAACGCCGGCCGCCCCAGAAAGTCGACATGGATTCCCCGCACGCGGCGCGTGTCCTGGTCGGCGAGCACGGCCAGCATCCAGCCGGCGCGGAGGCCGCGCAAGATCGTCCGCACGTCGTTTTGCGTGACCATCTGGAAGCCCCACCGCTGGCGCATGCGCACGACGAAGTCATTGAGCAGCGGATTGCGGATCGGCGTCATGACGACCAGCGCCGGGTAATCGATCACGAGCCGGAAACTGGAGGAGAGCAGCTCCCAGTTGCCGAAGTGGTAGGCGACCATGATGATCCCGCGGCCGGCCCGCTCCCCTTCGCGGATGTGCTCGATCCCCTCAACGCGGACGCACGCTTCCAGCCGCGGGCGGTCCCAGCCGGACGAATGCAGCCATTCGAGCGCGTTCATGCCGAGCGAACGGAATGTCGCGCGCGCCAGCCGCCGCGCTTCCCGTTCGTCGGGCGCGATGCCGGTCTCGCGAAGCTGGCGCATGGCCAGCCGCCGCAGCCCGCCGCATACGAGATAGCCCAGCGAGCCCGCCGCGCGGCCCAGCGCCAGGACGAGCGCGTGCGGCAGCCGCGCGAGCACCCGGCGCAGCCCCTCGACCAGCCCGTAGAGCAGCCGGTCGGTGAGCGGCCGCAGGCGGCGCCGCAGACGGCGTTTTTTGAATCGGGCGGGGCGGGGCATCAGGCGCGACCCTTGCCGTTGAATGATCGCCGGGGCCCTGGGAGCAGGGCGCGCGGCGTTTCCTACATTCAACACGCCGCCTGATTTTGTAAAGGGTCATCAAAATCGGTCGGAGCGGGCGGATACGCCGGATCGGTCGGAGCATGCGGGGACGCGCGCGCTCAGCGCGAATCGCCTTCGACCAGCACCGACGCCAGCAGCGGGACGCGCATCATCTCGAGGGAGCGCCGCATCTCGTCCACCTGGCCGCGCCGGCAACGCCCCGCCGCGACGACCATGACGGCGGCATCGGCCCGCGTCGCCAGCAGCGCCGCGTCGGGATAGCGCAGGATCGGCGGCGCGTCGATCAGGATGAAGCGGAAATTCTCGCGCAGCACGCGCAGCACCCGCGAGCAGTGCTCCGAGAGCATCAGCGCCAGGAAATCCACGTCGGTCGATCCGGTCGACAGCAGGGAGAGCGCGCGGAGCGGGGTGGGGAACAGGGCGTCGACGAATTCCGCCTCGCCGCGGATCAGTTCGCTTAGCCCCGGGACGGCAACGCTCGCGTCGCGGTGCGACGGATTGTAGCGCCGGACCATCTTTTCCAGCGCCGGCGTCCGGTAATTCGCGTCGACGATCAGCACGTGCCCCTGATCCATCAGCGCCAGCCCCAGCCCGACCTGATACGCCGTCGACGTGACGCCTTCGCCCGGGCCGGCGCTGGTGAACAGGATCGTGCGGTCCTGGTCGGCCAGACCGGCGCGCAGGCGGACCGCCAGATGGCATGCCTCGTCGCGCACGGCGGGCCGCAGCGCCTCGTACTGGCGCAAGACCTCATCCAACTGGGCCGCGTTGAGCAGCCCCATTTCGATCATCAGCAGGCCGAGCCGGCGGTTCTCTCCCTGCGCGCGGCGGCGGCGCTGTTCGTCGAGCGCCTCGATCACCTGCTCGGGCGTGACGAAACCGAGCCGCGCCGCGGTGGCGCCCAGCGGTTCGTTCGCCGCCAGCGAGTTGGTGATGGGTGAATTCATCAGGCCGTCTCCCTCTCGGGGCGGGCCGCCGCCGGCGCGCCGTGGGCCTTATCCTCAAAATCGTTGATTTGGGTTCCCAGCTTGATCGACCCGAGGAAGAGGACATCGGGGATCTCGGCCAGGTCGCGCGCCGTCAGGATCCAGTCAGCCCGGCGTTCGGCCATGAGCGCCAGCCCGAGCCCCAGCAGCAGGCCGAGCGCCGCACCCCAGCCGACGATCGTCCGCTTGGGCGGCCACGCCGGCACGGTCGGCAGACTCGGTCCCTCCACCAGACTGAGCCGGACGGCCGCGCGCCCGATGGCATCCTGCAGCCGATTGCCGGTCAGAAACTGCGAAAAGGTGAGGAATTCCGCCTCCGCCAGACGCCGTTCGCGGCCGGCCTCGGCCTGGCGCGATTCCCCGGTCTCGAGCTGCGCCAGTTGCTCCTCGATTCGCGCCGCCTGGTCCGCCAACGTCCTGGCCCGTGCTTCGAGCCCTTCGCGCAGCATCGTCTCCAGCCGCACGATCTCCTGGTCCAGCTTGCGCACCTGCGTGGAAGCGGGGGTATAGAGATTCAGCAGGTTGATCCGGTCGATCTGAAGCTGCGCGATCCGGCGTTTGACGAGATCCAGCGTCGGATCGGCCAGCAGGGGGGGCTCCGCCGCCGCCGCGCCATCGGCATCGAGCACTTCGCGATTGACCCGCGCCAGTTCCAGTTCGCGTTCGGTCGCGTCGCGCTCGCGCTCGATTTCATGCAGCCGGTCCAGCAGCAGGGCGCGCTGCTCTTCCAGCGAGATGATTCCGTACTGCGCGCGCGTTTCCTCCCACTCGCGATCCGAGGCGGAGAGCCGCCGGCGCGATTGCTCCAGTTCCTCCTCAAGAAGGTGGGGAACGAGCTCCTCCTCATCGGTCGCCAGGCCGGCCTGGATCCGCGCCTGTTCGGCGATCAGCAGATCGAGCGCCTCGCGCGCCAGCTCCGGCCGCGCCAGGCAGAGGCCGACCCGGATCAACGCCGAACCGTTCTCCTGGGAGACCTGCAGTCCGCGCTGGAGCTTGCGCAGCGCGCGGTCCGCTTGCGTTTCGGCCTCGGCCAGCCCCAGGGCGGCCATCAGTTTATACCAGGCATCATCGGCCCCGGCCACGCCGGACTCACGTGGAAGGCGCGCATCGGAGTGGTGCTGCAGACAGCAGGTGGCCTGGGCGCGCTGACCGTACGCGAGTGCGTCCGGCAGTTCGCGGGCTTCTTCCCGGCTCCCAGGGATGTCGACGACGTCATCGCGGCCGTCGGACTCGAAGACCGTGCCGACACGCGCATCGCGAAGCTCTCAGGCGGGCAGCAGCGTCGGGTCGATGTCGCCCTCGGCATCGTGGGCGATCCCGAGCTCCTCTTCCTCGACGAGCCCACGACCGGGTTCGACCCGCAGGCCCGCCGCGACTTCTGGGCCATGATCCACGGCCTGTCCGAGCACGGCACCACGATCCTGC
>MVZB01000206.1 GCA_002068205.1 candidate division BRC1 bacterium ADurb.BinA292 | reverse complement strand
GAAGCGGCCCGCCGGCGCGTCCAGGCCGCCTTTTCGGTGGCGAGCAGCGCCCGCCGGCTGGCGTCGTGCTACCGCGACCTGCGGGCCGCTTGATCGGCGCAGACCGCCGCGATTGGCCCGGGAACGGCGTGGCCGGTGACGGAGCCAGCCCTTCGCGCACGGTTAACGCTGGGCAGCAACCGGCGCGAACGCTACGATGGAACGACGCACGGGCAGCGGCCGGAGGCGCCGCCTGTCCGCCATGTCCCCTCAAGGAGCCGCGCGATGCTGCGTTACATGACCTCGGGCGAATCCCACGGTCCCCAGCTGACGGCCATCGTCTCGGGCCTCCCGGCCGGCCTGCCGATTCGCGCCGAGCAGGTGGACCGCGAGCTGAAGCGGCGCCAGGGCGGCTACGGTCGCGGCGGCCGGATGACGATCGAAAGCGACCAGGTCCGTTTCGTCTCCGGCGTCCGCCATGGCTTCACCCTGGGCAGTCCGGTGACGATGGTGGTGGAGAACCGCGACTGGCGCAACTGGACCGAGATCATGTCGCCCGATCCGCAGCCCGAGGTTCAGGGCAAGCGCGCGATCACGCGGCCGCGGCCGGGCCACGCCGATCTGCCGGGGGTGCAGAAGTTCGGCCACGACGACGCGCGCAACGTGCTGGAACGCGCCTCGGCCCGGGCCACCACGACGCAAGTGGCGGTCGGCGCGCTGTGCAAGGCCCTGCTGGCCGAGTTCGACATCGCCGTGCTCTCGCACGTAGTCGAGATGGAGCGGATCAAGGCCGACGTGAGCGGGCTGGCGCTGCGCGAGATCGCCGAGCGCGCCGAGGCGAGCGACGTGCGCGTGGCCGACCCTGCCGTGGAAGCCGCGATGCGCGCGCTGATTGATGAGTGCAAGAAGGAGGGCGACACCGTCGGCGGCATCTTCGAGGTCATCGTCACGGGGCTGCCCGCCGGCCTGGGCAACGTCATGAACTGGGATGAAAAACTCGACGGCCGGATCGGTCAGGTCATGATGAGCATGCAGGCGATCAAGGGAGTCGAGATCGGGCTGGGCTTCGAGGCGGCGCGCCGGCGCGGCAGTCAGGTTCACGATGCGATCGAACATTCGCCCGATCCCGCCGCGTGGCCCGAGGGGCACGGCCCCAGCGGCGGCTTCTTTCGCCGAACCAACGGCGCGGGGGGCCTCGAAGGCGGCATGACCAACGGCGAGCCGCTCGTCGTCCGGGCGGCGATGAAACCGATTTCGACGCTGATGCGCCCGATCGGCTCGGTCGACGTCAAGACGAAGGAACCCTTCGACTCGAGCAAGGAGCGCAGTGATGTCTGCGCCCTGCCCGCCGCCGCCGTGGTGGGCGAGGCGCTGGTGGCCTACGCCGTCGCCGGGGCCTTCCTGGAAAAATTCGCCGGCGATTCGCTCGCCGAGGTCCGGCGCAATTACCAGGGCTATGTGGACAGCCTCGGCTGAACTGGTGAATCCTCGCCGTTGGCGTCACTCGTCGTCGGCATTGCCAACGCGGGCTTGACGGGTTATTAAGAACTCTCCCACGGGCGATGAGCGGGCGGGAGAGGGGATGCGCTATGCGCTCGCTTGCCGTCCCGTAGGTCCTTTGTGTCTCTTTCCTCTTTTGCTCGCCGACGGCGAGGGGCGAAAACCTGGGGGACCCACCGGTGCTGACGATTCGACACGCCACGTTCAAGGATTCCAGTGCGCTGGCCGACCTGCATCTGCGCCAACTGGGCCAGCCCGCCCTGAGCGACGGCGACGCCAACCATTACCAGACGGCCTTCGCCACCTTTCTCGACCGCGCGCTCAGCGGCGGCAACTGGACCGTCTGGGTCGCCGGCGACGAGCAGCAGCTCCTGCTGGCGCTCTACCTGGTGATGCTGCGCCGGTTGCCCCACCCCACGCGGCGCGACGCCCCGGTCGGCATCCTCACGCAACTGGACGCGCTGCCGGCGGCCCTGGACGAGAGCGTAATGCTCCCGGTCCTGCGCAATCTGATCAACTGGTGCCGCAGCCAGGGCCTCGGCATGATCCACATCAGTCCCTGGCTCCCCGTGTTGCCGTTTTATCAGAAACTCGGCTTTCAACGCTGCGACCGCGCCCTGTTGCTTGAACTGGAGCGCGAATAACCCGCGAGCACGGTATCGGTATCGCTATCGAAATCGCCATCGCCATCGGCTCACCCCCAAAACGGATTCCGCCGGTGAATTCAGACTTGCTTGGGTGGTTTCCGCCATGCGTCGGCGATTTGACATCCCCCCGGGCAGCGGCTACAATTCCCGGGCTGCCGTCGGCTCTGACCACGAAATCCCACGACGGCTCAGCCATCCGACCTCCATGGAGCTGATTGCGCCGCCAGACCGTTGCCCGGGCCCCCTGCGTCGTCCTTAATCCTGGTTTTCATGCTTGTGCTTCCTGACAGGGGAATCCGCCGTTCGGTCCTGGGCGCTGCCTCGCCTGGGGGGGCGGGTTCAGCCTTTGTCAGAGGAATTCAGATCACCCATGCACATTCTCAGTCTCAGGTGGCTGCCGGGACGGCCGCGCCACGACCGGCCGCGCCCGCTGAGCGGCCTGCTGTTGATTGCCCTGCTGGCCGCGGCCTGCTCCACCAAAAGCCCCGAGGAGAAGCTGGAGGAGGCCAATCAGTGGGCGCGCGAAGGCGACGTGCTCAATGCGCAGTTCGCCTATGAGGAAATCATCGAGCAGCATCCCGACACGAAGGCCGCGATCGACGCCCGCATCGGCTTGGCGATGTGCTACCTCAACGACGGCGATCTGACCCGCGCCCGCGAGCAACTGGACGACTACGTCGACGCGGTCGGCCTCGAGACCGAGGAGGGCCTCGGCGCGCGCGTCCTCAAGATCCGCTCCTACGGCCAGGAGCGCCAGTTCGAGCAGGCGATCGCCGAGGCGATCGCGACCTCCAACAGCCTGCCGATGGAGCAGCCGGGCCTCCTGTTCGAGCTCTCGCAGCTTTACGCCGCCGATGAGCAGTACGATCAGGCGCTCGAACTGCTCCAGTACCTCCTCTCGCGCGAAGACCAGCGTCCCGAGGAGCAGATGTTCCCCCTGGAGCGGATGGCCGCGCTCTATCGCCAGATGGGCCAGCCCGAGAAATCGGTCGCCGTCTACGAGGAATACCTGGAGCAGCATCCCGACAGTCCCCAGCGCCCCGAAATCCTCTTCGCCATCGGCGACTACCAGCTCCAGGCCGGCAACGAGGAAGCCGCCGAAGCCAGTTTCAATGCCAGCGAGGCGCTCTACCATCAGCAGATCGACGAAGCCCTCGGCGCCGAGGAAAAGAGCCGGCTCTACCTGCGCATGGCGCGCGTGCAGGAGCTGCGCGGGCAGGTTCAGGCGGCGATCGACAGTCTGCGGACGGTGATTGACAAGTATCCGACCAGTTCGGTTCGTTCCGAGGCGCAGCGCCGGCTGGCCACCCTCCTGTTCAGTCGCGGCCGCTTCGACCAGGTCCTGGCCGTGATGGAGCAGGCGCTCGCCGAAAGCCCCGTGCCCGAGGACGCGCTGGTGATCGAGCGTGAAATGGAACGGCTCAAGCAATTCATCGCCGACGGCGTCACGTCCCAGACCCTGTTCGCCTCGATGGCGAGCACTGCCACGCTCGCCCAGGCGGGGCTGACCACGGCCAGCCTGGAGTTGACCGAAGGCGAGCCCCCGGCGCCGGCCGAGACGCCTTCCCCCTCCACCGAGGCGGCGGAGACGCCGGCCACCGGAACGCTGACTTCCACCGCCCCATGACGCCCAGGGCCACGCCCCGCATTGTCTGGTCGCTGCGGGGGCGCCTGGGCCGCCATGCCCAAGACTTGGGGCCGCTCGGCGCCGAGCTGCTGGGCCGGCTGGCGCGGCGCGCCGGGCTCGACCGGCGACACGAACTGAGCCTCGTCCTGTGCGACGGACCCACCATTCGGCGCCTCAATCGCCGCTGGCGCGGGCACGATCAACCCACCGACGTGCTCTCCTTTCCGCTGCATCCGGGCGACCCGCGCCGGAGCGGCGTGACCGGCGCCGTCGGCGATATCGTCGTCGCGCTGCCGGTGGCGCGCGCGGCCGCCCGCGCCGAGGGGATCGATCCTGGCCGGCATCTCGCCCGCCTGTTGGCCCATGGCCTGCTTCACCTGCTGGGTTACGAGCACGATACGCCCGCGCGCCGGCGCTCGATGGCGGCGGCCGAGGATGACCTGCTGCGCGACGAAGGAGTTGAGGGCCTGATCCGCCGTTCGGCCCGCATGCCATGAACCACCCCGATCCGCCCCTCTCCCCCTCGCCGCCGCCCGAGCACCCGCCCCGCCGCGTCGGCTTCGTCGGGCTGGCCGGCGTCCCCAACGTCGGCAAGAGCACGCTGGTTAATCGGCTGGTCGGCGCCAAGGTTTCCATTGTGTCGGACCGGCCCCAGACGACGCGCGAACGCGTCTGCGGCATCTACACCGACGACCGGATGCAGGCCGTGCTGGTCGATGTGCCCGGCATCCTGGAGCCGGCCGACGCATTCAATGAACACCTGGTCGAATGGGCGGCGTTCGGGCTGCGCCACTGCGACCTGATCCTCCATCTGCGCGACGCCCGCCGCCCACCGCGCGGCGCCGTGACCCCGCCCGAGGAGGAGCCCGTGCTGGCGATGCTGCGCCGCACCAACCGCCCGGTCTGGGTCGTCTGGAACAAGATCGATCGCGTCCCGGGCAACTTCTTCCCGGCCGAGGCGCCGGATTTCAATTACCAGCGCGCCTTCGGCATCGCCGCGCGGACCGGTCGCGGCCTGCCGCTCCTGCTTGACGCCATCGCCGACGCCTTGCCCGAGGGCCCGCTGCTCTACGAGCCGGACCAGGTCAGCGACCGCGACCTGCGTTTCATGGCATCCGAAATGGTCCGCGAAAAACTCTTTCGTTACCTGGGCCAGGAGATTCCCTACGCCACCGCCACCCAGACCGAGATTTTCGACGAAAATCGTCCCGGCAAACCGTTGATCCGCGTCCTGATCATCACCGAGCGCGAGGCGCACAAGTCGATCATCATCGGCAAGGGGGGCGCGATGCTGAAAAAGATCGGCGAAAATGCCCGCAAGGACATCGAGCGGCTCTACGGCCAGCCGGTCTTTCTGCAGCTGTGGGTGAAGGTCCGGCCCAAATGGCGCCGCAGCGAGGCCCAACTCGGTCAGCTTGGCTTAAAACCGCCCCGCGGGTGAGCAGGCGCGATATGCGATGAGTGCACAAGCGGGATATGCCCATGGGTCTTCGAGAATGGCGCCATAATTCTCTTGTGTCCTTTGCATCCTTTATGTCCCTTATGTCCTTTATGCGCCCCAGCCCCTGACCTCAGATCGAGGAAACAGCCCATGCCCGACTGGCGCTTTTTGTTCGACCCCGATCATCGGACCGTGGCCCTGCACCTGCTGTCGGCGCTGGTGGCCGGCGGGTTGATTGGATTCGAGCGCAGCTTCCATGGGCGACCGGCCGGATTCCGCACCCATGCACTGGTCTGCCTGGCTTCCAGCCTGCTGATGCTGGTCACTTATTTTCAGTGGAAATGGCTGCCCGGCGTGCCGCTCGATACGGTGCGCACCGACCCCACGCGCATGGCCCAGGGGATCATGACCGGCATCGGCTTCCTGGGCGCGGGCGTCATTTTCAAGGAAGGGGTCACCATTCGCGGGCTGACGACGGCCGCTTCGCTCTGGATCACCGCGGCCATCGGCATCCTCTTCGGCGTCGGCTTTTTTCTGCCCGCCATTCTCGCCACGGTGCTGGTGCTGGGCATCCTCTCGGTCTTCCGCCGGATCGAGGCGGCCATGCCGAGCCAGACCTATGCGTATCATCATATTTCCTTTGATCGCGATCACGTCATGCCCGAGGCCGACCTGCGCCGCCTGCTGACCGATCAGGGTTTTACCGTGGCGAATATGAGCTATCGCGTCACCGATGACGGCAAGGTTTTCGAGTACCGCATGATCATCCGCACGACCAATCCCAGCGACACCGCGCGTCTGGCCGCCGCGCTGCGTGAACTGAAATCCGTGCGTGAATTCCGCATTTCGCCCACCGGCGACTGACGCAGGCAACGCAGCTCTGCGAATGCATGTCAGGCAAGATGCCTGTCCCGCAACCATGCACGAAAACGCC
>MVZB01000205.1 GCA_002068205.1 candidate division BRC1 bacterium ADurb.BinA292 | reverse complement strand
CCGCGGCGGCGTCGATCCTCCAGCCGGCGGACCGCATCCACGCCGGGGCGGCCAGATGAAGTGAGCTCGTCGGCCGCGACCGTCCGCGGCGCCTCCACCGGCCGCCACTGGTTGAGCCCATGCGTGTTGAGCGGGATGTCGAAATGATCCTGCAGGCTCAGATAGAGCGCGTCCTTGGAGATCTCGAACAGGTAGTCCTCGATCTGGGGCAGCGCTTCCTCGAACGAACCGCGGTGGCCCTCGCGCCGGTCCAGGATCTTGACGATATGCCAGCCCAGATCGGAGCGGATGATCTCGCTGGTGTCGCCGACATCGAGGCCGAAGAGCTGCTCCTTGACCGGACGCGGCAGCTTCTCATCCTCGCCGATGTCGTTCAGCTCGGTGATCACGAACTGTTCGTTCGTCCCATATTTATCCCGCAGGCGCACGACATCATCCAGATGGCGGGCGCGGCGCAGTTCCTTGCGCAGGTCTTTCAGCTCATCCATCAGCTCCTCGCGCTGGGATTCGGTCAGCCGCCCGACCTGCGGCGCGAAGATCTGCCACGCATCGACATGTGTGGGGATCAGGAAGGCATTGGGTTGATCCTGGAATATCCGGCGTTTCTCCTCGATGGACACGTTTTCGCGGATTTCGCGGCGCACCGCCTTCTCCACCAGCAGGCCGTCGCGCACTTCCTGGCGCAATTCCCTTTCCGGAACCCCGATCATCCGGCCGACGTTCTGGAGCGCCTCGCCCTGGGGCGCGTGGTTGCGCGCCAGCTCGTGCAGCGCGTTGTCGATTTCCTCCTCGGAAACGGTGATGCCGGTCCGCTCGGCGTAGGTGGCGAGCGCGGCCGTCTTGGCCCAATCCTCCAGGAGCTGACGGCGCAGGGCGAAAAGCGCCTCCTCATCGTTGGAGCTCAGGTCGGACCGGTCGATCGTCTTCACATAAATGTTGACGCGCAGTTCCAGTTCGTCCTTGGTGATCGTCCGGCGCGGTTTGCCCTCCTCCATGACGGCGCCCACCAGCAGCCGGCCCATCGCATCGGTCCACGGGATCGGTTCGGCCCGCACGACCGGACGGTCGAGCGGCTGATTGCGCATGTCGTACGATTTGAGCGCCTGGCGCTTCTCGTAGGGCAGCCCGAAGTACGGATCGGTCTTGCCCGTCTTCTGGGCATAGCCGTTCGCGGTGAGCACGAGCAGCAGACAGCCGGCCGCGGAGATCACCGAACGCGGGAACGACATGATGGGCAGAACCTCCGCACAGAGCGGCGAGCGCCCGACCCGCGGGACTGGATCGCGGCGCGCCTTCGTTCCATTCTGCCGAATCGTCCGTTGCCCCGACAATCTCATTTTCAGCTTGAAAAGGGGGGGCATGGGCTTGACACTGCCCTACGAGGGACTTCCGCCATCTGAGCGGCCCCGTTGAAGCGTGGTATGAATTCGGATCTGCTGACTCAGCTTCTGCAACAGGTTTGCGACCGCCGGATCGAAATCGCCGAGGCGGTCCGCCGCATCAAGGCGCTCCCGTTCGAGGATCTTGAATTCGCCAAGGTCGATCTGCACCGGGCGCTGCGCCACGGCCGCCCCGAAGTGATCTATTGCCCCGGCAAAACCCCCGACCAGGTGATCCAGATCCTGCGGACGCTGCGCCGTAACGGCCAGCACGTCCTGGCGACGCGCGCCGACCCCGACCTGCAGGCGATCGTCCAGGCCGCCGTCCCCGAAATGCGCTACCACGCCCCGGCGCGGATTCTGACCGACCTGGATCTGGATGACGCCGAACAGGGCATCGGCTCGGTGCTGGTCGTCGCCGCCGGCACCTCGGATCTGCCGGTGGCCGAGGAGGCCGTGCTGACGGCGCGCGCCTGCGGGGCACGCGTGACCCCGGTCTACGATGTCGGCGTGGCCGGCCTGCACCGCCTGCTGGCGCAACTGGACAGGATCCAGCAGGCGCGCGCCATCGTCGTCGTGGCGGGGATGGAGGGGGCCCTGCCGAGCGTCGTCGGCGGGCTCTGCGCCGCGCCGGTGATCGCCGTGCCGACCTCGGTCGGCTACGGCGCGTCGTTCGGCGGTCTGGCCGCGCTGCTGGGCATGCTCAATTCCTGCGCCTCCAATGTCACCGTCGTCAATATCGACAATGGCTTCGGGGCGGGTTACGTGGCCTCGCTGATCAATCAGCTTCCGCCGCCGGACCCCGCGCCGGCGCGCCGAGGTGACGGCGTTGCTTGAGCAATTCCGACCGATCTCCGCCGTGCTGGTGCTCTGGCCGACCCCCGAATTCGAGTTTCCGGAGGATCACGGCGCGTTCGCCCAGCGCCTGCGCGCCGTCTTTCCCGCCTTCAACGAACACCGGCTGTTTCAGGCGGCGCAGGGGGCCCTGCCGCCGGAGTTGCCGCGCGTCGCGCTGACCGGCGACCGGCGCCGCTGGACGCTCGAACTGGCCCCCGCCCGCATCACGCTCGCGCGCAACCTGCAGGGCCTGACGCCGGCCGAAGCCGGCCTGGACACCCTCCTGCGCGAGCTGCGCGAACAGGCCGGCCGCGTCCAGGCCTGGCTGGCCGAAAACCTCAACCTGCGCGTTTACCGCATCGGCCTCGTCGTCCAGTTCTTCTGCAACACGCGCTCGAGCGCCAACGAGAAGATCGCCCAGTACTTCCTCCAGCCGCGCGCGCTGCAGGGGCAGACGCCGCATGAGCTCAACCTGGGCCTCCTCAACCGGCTGGCGCTGGCCGACAACGTCGTCGTGAACCGCTGGCTGCGCGTCCGGCCCCTGCGCACCAACGATGCGCGCCGCCTCGATTTCGCCGCCCAGATCGAGCTGGACTACAACACGCTGCCCGAGGACACGCGCCAGAAGACCGCGCGCGAGGTCGCCGAGTTTATTCAGGCCGCCGAACGAAACATGCAGGACGACATCCCGGTGTTCAACGATGTCGATTTTCTCGGCCCGCGCTAGGCGCGAGCGGCGGGTCAACCCGGTCCGCGGCCCAGCGGCCGGATTTCGATTCGGCTGATGCACGTCCCCGGCGCCGTGTTCAACGCATCCAGGCAGGCCAGGCCGACTTCCTCGGGCTTCACCTTCCACGAGTGATCGGCCGCCGGATCGTGGCGGTGCGAAGCGGAGTCAACCGACCCCGGAAAGAGCACGGTGGCCTTGATCCCGAAATCGCGAACCTCCTGAAACAGCGACTCGGTGAAGCCGGCAACGGCGTATTTCGTCGCGGCGTAGGCGCTGCCCCCCGGCAGCGGCATCCGCCCCGAAATCGACGAGACGTTGATCAGATGGCCGCGGCGCTGCTCGCGCATCGTCGGCAGCACCGCCCGCGTCGCGTAAAACAGCCCGCACAGGTTCGTCTCGACGAGCGTCCGCCATTCGTCCAGCGTCAGCTCCCAGACGTCCTTGCGGATCACGACGCCGGCGTTGTTGATCAGCGCATCGACGCCGTCCAGGCGGTCGATCAGCGCGTGGAGGGCGGTCTCGGTCGCTTGTGGATCGCGCAGATCGCACGCGGCCGACGCGTGGACCGCGTAGCCGTCGGGCTGATTGCGGTCAAACTCCTCGCACAGCGCCCTCAGCTTGTCGCCCGAGCGGGCCAGCAGCCCAAGCGAAAAGCCCTCGCCGGCCAGCACCCGCGCAATGCCGGCGCCGATCCCCGCGCTCGCCCCCGTGATGATCACTTTCATGACCGATCCTCACACAAAAAATGTCCCTCATCCTCGTCTGTCCTCGTCCGTCCTCGCCCGCTTTCCACATTCCTCCCGCGCTACAGCTTCACGCCCAGCTCGCGGGCCTCGTCGCGCGGGCTCTTCTTCTCCTGGCGCGCCGTGTCGCGGATCAGCTCCTTGAACACCCATTTCATCGAGCGGATGTCGTGACGCGCCGCCCGCTCGATCGTCTGCTTGACCAGCTCCAGCGGGAACCGGCGCACGGCGATCTCGATCTGCTCCAGAATGAACACGTTCATCCGCGTGCTGAGCATGTTCAGGTAGCAGTCGACCGCCTCCTGCACCTTGCGCTCGTCGACCGGCGGCTCGTCCTCCTGTCGCGCATAGCGATAGTTCGACAGGTCGCGCAGAAACGGGTTCGTCGTCGTTTCGGCGACGCGTTCGGGCGGTATCGGCGTCTTGACCGGCGAACGAATCGCGAAGATCCCCTCCTCCTCCGGATGCTCCGGCAGGTAGCAGCGGATCCGCCGCTTGCGCTGCAGCAGCTCCAGGATCCGCGCGGCTTTGTCGGCTTCCAGCCCGCAGCGCGCCGCCAGCTCCGCAACGGTGATCTCGACTTCCCCCGGCCGGCGGTTGGCGTCGCAGTCCAGCTCGGCCAGCTTCTTGAAAACCAGCCATGCCCCCTGCCGCAGCCGGTTCAGTTCCAGCGGCAACCCGCTCAGTTCGAGCCATTCGGCCTGGGCGTAGCGATCCGATGCCATCGGCTTCCCATCATCCGCGAACCACTCGCGATGCAAACGACATGCCAGTCCGCGCCCGCGCCGGCGCCTGCCCGCGGCCGCTGCCTCCCCGCGGGTTCACGCTCAACGCTCAGCGCCGGCCGTCACGACAACTTTCTTGAACCGTCGTTTTCCCACCTTCACCAGATACGCCCCCGGCCGCAGCACGAGATTGGCGTCGGCCACCCGCTCGCCGTCGACCGAGACGCCCCCCTGCGTGATCAGCCGGCGCGCCTCGCCGTTGGACGCCGCCAGACCCGTCTGCGCGAGCGCCCGGACCAGCGCCAGCCCCTCCGCCTCGCCCGCGACGCTCGCCTCCTCGATCTCCTCCGGCGTGTCGCGCTGCCGGAACACCCGGTCGAAATGCGCGGCGGCTTCCCGCGCCGCCCCCGCCCCGTGATACCGCGCCACCAGCTCCCCGGCAATCCGCGCCTTCAGGTCGCGCGGATGCAGCCGCCCGTCGCGCGTCTGGCCCAGCAGCTCGTCCGCCGCCGCCGGCGCATACGACAGCGTCAGCACCAGGTAGTCGCGCATCATCTCGTCGGGCACGCTCATCGCCTTGCCGTAAATCTCCTGCGGCGGCTCGGTGATGCCGATGTAGTTGCCCAGGCTCTTGCTCATCTTGTCCACGCCGTCCAGCCCCACCAGCAGCGGCAGCGTCATGATGCACTGCGGCGCCATCCCCGCCTCGCGCATCAGCTCGCGCCCCACCAGCAGGTTGAACTTCTGGTCCGTTCCGCCGATCTCGATATCCGCCCGCACCGCGATCGAATCGTAGCCCTGCACCAGCGGATAGAGGAACTCATGGATGTGGATCGGCCGGTTTTCCCGATAGCGCTTCTCGAAATCGTCCCGCTCCAGCATCCGCGCCACGGTGTATTGCGACGTCAGCCGCACCACGTCCGCGAACCGCATCGGGTCCAGCCACTCGCTGTTGCGCACGACCTCCGTCCGCTCCGGATCGAGGATCTTGAACAACTGCGCCAGGTAGGTCTCGGCGTTGGCCTGGATCTGCTCGGCGGTCAGCGGCTTGCGCGTCTCGCTGCGCCCGGTCGGGTCGCCGATCCGCGCCGTGAAATCCCCCACGATGAAGACCACCGTGTGGCCCAGCTCCTGAAACTGGCGCAGCTTGTTCAGCGCCACCGTGTGACCCAGGTGCAGATCGGGAGCCGAGGGATCCGCACCGAGCTTGACCCGCAGCGGCCGCCGCTCGCGTTTGGCGCGCACCAGCCGGTCGCGCAGCTCCTCCGCCGGCAGCACCTCGACGCACCCCGCCGTCAGCTTCTCCCACTCCGCGCGGATTTCCTCCGGAATGTCCACCGTCGCCGTCTCGTTCATAGCGCCTGCGCCCCCGCCGTGTGCGCCGGTCCGGGTCCCCCCGCCGCCGGCTAAAGTCGCCCCAGCATACCGTTTCCCCCCGCCCGCCACAAGCGCACGGTGGGCGCATTGTTGACGCAAGCGCACCGCGGGGGGATCAAAATCGGGAGCGGGACTGCCTGGTCCCTGCATCTCCCCCCACCCCGCCCCATCCCCCTTCCGGCCCATTCGTCCCCCGTCCTCGTGATCCCTCTCAAAGGCCCTCCCAAAATTCGGCTCTCGGCTCTCGTCCCGCGTCCTCGGCTCTCGAGAACTCGCCATTTGGCCCCCTCGTTGTAAACCCCAGGTTCATCAGCAACTCACAATCAATCCCCCTAATTCATAACTCCCCCCCAC
>MVZB01000204.1 GCA_002068205.1 candidate division BRC1 bacterium ADurb.BinA292 | reverse complement strand
CGCCAGATAGTCGTCGGCGAGCCGCTGCCACGGGTGCTCGCGCCCGAACGTATAGAAGTCACAGTACGGGCACTTGCGCTCGCAGAATGGCCAATGAACGTAGATGCCGGCGGGTCGGTCCATCAGATGCGATCATACTGCAAAAACCGTCCGGCGTCGCTCACTCGAAAATTCGTCCGCTAGTCTCGGGATCGCCGGATTGGTTCTGCCGTCCCCATGGGACTCGGTCGCGCTGGGTATCCCGGTTCCCGCCACTGAAGAAGCGGGCTGACGTCTGCCGTCCCTGACGGGACCTGCCCTGCTGATGTATCCGGCAAGGCCTGGGCCATTCGAATCGGCCGTTCACCCCCCTTTTCATCCCTGGTTGTGAACCGCCGGTTCATGAGCAACTCGTCCCGGAACGGGAATGGCCGCCGTGGATGCCATGGACACGATGGAAGGCTGCTGGCGCCGGCCCCGTACCGTTTGACGCCACTACGAAAAACAGGGAAACTTAGCTATTTGAGGCGTGTCTCAGTCCGGGGGCGATTGCGTCGCCGGACCCGATGTCGCACCGTCTGTCTGGACCGCCGCATCCTACAATCCGACCCGGAAGAGAGTTGTCATGAGTAGTCGTCCGAGCCGCCGCCGCGCCCTGCTGGCCTGCCTGGGCCTGATCCTGCCATTGGCGTTCGCCGCCCCCGCGGCGGCCCAATCGCCCGACGGCCTGAATCGGCTCCAGGAAGGAACGTCGGTCGTCGAGCAGCTCGATCAATTTTACGTCGATGGGGCTGGTCCGTTTATCGCCGCGCGCGCGGGGGACTGGCGCCTCGCCAACGACCGCATCAGCCTGACATTCGCCGGCGTCGGCGACCTGCCCGCCACCATCTCGCTGCCCGTGGCCGGCTACCGCTGGAACGTGGATGAGGACAACCGGCTGCCCGGCGCGCTGATCGACGTGGCCACGGCCGACATGAGCCTGGATTTCCTCGGCGCGTTCACCCAGGGCATCGGCCTGAACGGGACCGATCCGATCCTGCGCTACGACACGATTGAGCCGGTCCGCGGCGAGGGGGAGGTCGGCCTGCGGCTGGAGGGGTCGCCGTTTGAAACGGCGCTGGTCCGGCTCGAGACGATCTACTGGCTGGCCGGCGGCAGTTCGCAGGTCCGGCTGGAAAGCCGGTTCCTGGATCTCCCCGCCGACGAGCCGCTGCCGCCGCTGGTCGACGTGACCAACTGGGGCGCGGCGTCGATGCTGGCCGAAAGCCTCGGCCCGCCCAAACCGGGGCGCGTCCACCGCCGCGCCGTCGAATTCTACCTGGGCTACTGGGGCGAGCTGGCCCTGGGCGTCACGGCGCCGGCCGGCGAACTGGACGGCGTCTTCGTCCTGCGTCCTTCCGTATCGCGCGTCCTGGCGGCGCCGCTGCCCCCCGAGGCCGCTCCCCAGCGGGGGTATGAAAGCTACCTGGCCGATGCCTTCACCACCGCGACGCTGCCGTTTGACCCGATGGGGCTGGATGCGCGCTGGTGGGAGCCGGCGCCCAATGATCGCACGCTGGTGCGGCATCTGTTCGTCGTGCACGGGGCGCCGAATGAGCTGGTCGAAGCGATTCAGGCGTTTCGCGGGGTCGAAACCGGAGCCTACGAAGGGCAGGTGACGGCGGCGGGCGAAAATGGCCAGCCGACCCCCGTCGCCGACGTGGAGATCCGCTTCACGCGCCTGTATCAGGAAGACCCGGGCCAGCGGCTGCGGATCACGGCCGAGGAAGTCTATACGATCGCGCGGACCGGCGCCGACGGCCGCTTCCGCGTCGAGGTGCCGCCGGGGCACTATATTCCCCGGGCGGAGGTCGAAACGCGCGTCAACCGCGGCACGCTGACCTCGGGTCGGCTGGAACCGGGCGAGACCCAGGAAGTTGATTTCACGCTGCCGGGGCGCAGCGGGATCCGGGTGCGGGCGATCGACGCGGCCACGTCCGAACCGCTGGCCGCGCGGCTGCGGATCGAGTCGGCGCCGCCGGCGCCGCCGGTCGACCTCGGCCCGCCGCTGCGCGCCCGGGGATACTACCGCACCGCCTACATCCCCCCCGCCGGAGGCGAAATTTACCTGCCCAACGGCCGGTACTACGTCGCCGCGTCGCACGGCATCGAATATCACCGCAACGAAATCGAAGTCTGGGTGGAGAACGGCAAGGTCGCCTCGCACGTGATCCCGCTGGACCGGGCGAGTCCGACCGACGGCTGGACCCACGTGGAGATCGGCGCCCGCACCGACCAGACGCCCGGCGTGGAAGTCACGGCCGACGACCTGGTCCTGATGGCGGCGGCCGAAGGCCTGGACTGGGTCATCACCGGCGACTTCGAACATCTGACCGACCTGACGCCGGCGCTGGCGCGCCTCGGGCTGGAAGGGCAACTGGGCCTCAGCCGCGGCTTCCGGACGATGCTCCCCGCGCGCCCCGACTGGGGTCAGTTCCTCGTCTATCCGGTGGCGGCCGACGCCCCCGACCCGGCCGTAGCGCGCGAGGCCTGGGCCGAGCTGACCACGGCCGCCGAATTCATCGCCGCGTTGCGCCGGCTCTATCCCGGCGCGCTGATCCAGTGCGACCTCATTTATACCAAAGAGGGGCGGGGCTATTTCGGCGAACCCAACCGCAATCCCTATGAGATCTCGTTCACCCCCAAGCCGGAGGTTGAGACGGCGATCGACGCCATCACGCTCGTCCGGCCGCGCGATCCCAATCAGGTGATGAAGGACCTGATCGGCTTCTGGACGAATCATCTGATCACGGGCCGGTTCTATCTGCCCGCCAGCTCCGCGTCCGGCCGGATTCCGCTGGGCGCCGAGCCGGGCTACCCGCGCCTGCTGGTCCACACCGGCGCGGCGCAGGACCAGTTGCCAACCGAAGCCGAACTGTTCGCCGCGATGCGCGCGCACCGCGTCCAACTGACCACCGGCCCGTTCGTGGAATACACGCTGGGCGACGCGGGCCCCGGCGGGCTGGCGCCCCACGACCCCGCCATGGCCGCCCGGACACGGGTGACGGCCCCCAACTGGGCGGACGTCACTATGGCGCGCTACGCCAAGGAGGGGAACCTTCAGGAGTTCCGCCAGTTCCACGGCAATCCCGAGATTGGCCAGCGCTACCCCGACCCCGCCACCGGCCAGCGGTACGCGGAACGGACACAGAAGGAACTGGGGATCCGGACCGACAAGGACACGCTGCTCAATGCCGACACCTACGCCGAGCGGACGCTGGGCGATTACCTGCCCCACTACAACCTGACGGGCGACACCCCCTCGTTCGCGTTGACGTTCCCGATCATCATCGATGCCGACGGCGACGGGGTGTACGACCCGCTGGAACTCTATCGGCAGAAGGGGATGTAGCGGGCCCCGGTTGAATTCGTCGCTCGTCCCTCGTCCGTCGTTGTGATCGGGGATTGGAAGGGACATGAGGGACGTAAGGGACATAAATTCATGGCCCTTGTTGGGTGATTCTGGCATCCCCGCGGGATGCGGGCGGGGGGTGGATCGATTGCGATTGCGATAGCGATCCCGATTGCGATACCGAGAGCGAGAGCTGCCAACTTCCCTGGGCTTGCCGCCAGGGATCTTGCGCAGATCGTTCGTGATCCCCTGTCTTGCCAGCGGGGGGCCGCTCGGTTAAGGTCTGATCCATGGGCGCGCTTTCTCCACTTCCGCCGGCCGCCAGCCGCCGCCGACCGGGGCCCCGCCGGTGACGCCTCGCCGGATCATCGTGGTGACGGTCCTGCTGGTCGTGGTGGCGGGAGGCGCGTTGCTGTTCACGCCTCCCGTCCAGCGCCACCTGCGCACGAACCGCGTGCTTTATTTGCGCAATGCGCACGCCTACGCCGAGGCGCTGGAGAGCTTTCGCGAACTCAAGCGCCGCGTTCCGGAACTGCCGCGGAACCTGCAAGCCTTCGAGCGCGAAACGGTGGAACATGCGTCAGCGTACTTCCTGCGCGACGGCGGGATGCTGAGCGACGCCGATCGCGCACGCTACGCGGCCTTTCAGGCCGCCGTGCGCGAGGAAGGGGACCTCGCCGCGCTGGGCCGCCGGCTGGAACTGCAACTGGCGGCGCGCCGCGACGGGCCATCCACCGCCACGCTGGCGGCCGCCCGCGCCGTGCTGGAGCGCGACGGCTATGATCTGGAAGCCCTCTGGTGGGTCGTGCGGAGCCAGTATGACCCGCGCCGGCCGCTGACGCTGCCGGCTGAACTGGTGGCGTGGCGCGATCCGCTGGAGGCGCGCGCGCCGTTCGATCCGCTCCACCCGGACCGCCAACCGTCGGCGCAGCAGCAACAGCGCAAGGTCTACCTGATGGCGCTGCTGGCGCTGGCCGACCGCGACTGGGCAAGCGCCGCCGCGCGGTTCGAGGAGTATGCCCGACTCGATCCGCGCGAGGAGGCGCGGTCGACGGCCGGCGACGAGCTGCCGCAGGCCCTCGCGCTGCTCCGTTCGGGTCAGCCCGCGGCCGCCGCCTATCTGCTCCAGCGCGAGGCCAGCGAACCGACCGCCGCCGCGCTGCTGGTTGAGGCCTGGCTGGCGCTGGGCGAGCCGGACCGGGCGGCGATGCGCTACGACGCGGCCCGCGCGATCGACGCGGCGGGCGCCGAGCGCCTGTTGACCGAATACCTGGGGCTTGCCGCCGCGGCCGGAAACGACCCGCTCCTGACGCTGGCGCACTCCAACTTGAGAACCCATGCCGACGGCCTGATGCTGTGGCGGTTCGCCGAACGCGCATCAGACGGCGATTCGCCCGCGGCGCGCGCGCTGGCGCAGACGGCCGCGGGGTGGCTCGAGCCGGGCGCGTCGGAGACGGAGGCGATCCAGATCGCGCAGTTTGCGCTCCAGCGCGACCAGCCGGAGCTGGCGCGCCGCGCCGCCGCGGCGGTCCGGTCGGTCCCGCTCGGCCGGTCGCTCCAGCGGCTGATCGCGTCGCGCGCCGACGGCGCGACCAGCGGCCCGCGCGTCGCCCAGGACCTGAGCCTGCTGCTGACGCGCAACGCCACGCGGCATTTTGACTTGAACCTGCCGCCCGAGGCCGAACTGGTCGTCATCAATCTTCAGGGTTACCCCGCCGACGGGGTGTGGCCGCTGGTCCACGTCGAGCTGGAATCGCTGGGGGGCGTTGCGCATTATGCCCGCGACTCGCGCGCGCGCGCGCAGCCGCTGCTGATCCGGCCGCGCCGGATCGGTCCGGCCACGCCGGGGCCGCGGCCAGTGACGGTATCGGTCTCGCTGCTCAACGGCGACGACGCCGGCCGGCGCAACGTCATGGTCAGCGGAGCGCAGGTGTTCTAGGATGAGGGATTGCCCGGATCAAGCCGGGGCCGCCGCCCGCCGCCACGAGGGGCGCGGTCTCCTTCAGGACAGCCATGGACAACCAATCGTCCCAGGAACCCCGGTCTGACCCGCCCGAGCAGCCGGAGGCGGAGACCGGCCCGCCGGCGCCGCCGGCCGCGGCCGAAACGCCGATGCCGGCGGCGGCCGATCCGGCCCCCACGCCCGAGCCGACCCCCGGCCCCCGCCGCCGCCGACGCTGGCTGTCGGCGGCGGGCGCGCACCTCCCGCTGCTGATTCCGCTGGCCGTGCTGATCATCCTGCGCTGGCTGCTGGTTCACCCCGACCCGACCGACTACCCGCTGGACCGCAACATCACGATGGCGCTGCGGATGCAGGTAATGCGCCGCGACATCCGCGAGCTGGATCTGCGCCTGGAACGCAACAAGAACCAGCTGGCGCGGGTCAGCAGCGCGACGCCGGAGTTCCCGTTCATCCCGATCGGGAGCTGGCTGCTGGGGCGCTTCGGCGTGGATGTCGTGGTGGCGGCGCGCCTGATGTCGCTGGCCGCGGCCATCGCCACGGGCCTGGGGATCTATCTGCTCGGCGCGCGGATCGGCCCGCTCGCGACCGCGCAGGTCGCGCTCTGGCTCTACGCGCTGCTCCCCCTGGCGGTGCTGATGGGCCGCAGCATGCTGCCCGACACGCTGATGGTGGCGGCGATCGTCTGGGCGATGGCCGCGGCCGGCGCCGGCCGGGGCCGCGTGAACCTCGCCATGGCGCTTCCGATGGGGGTGCTGCTGCTGCTGGCGGGGCTGGCGAAGCTGCCGGCCGTCTTCTTCGCGCCGGCGGCGGCATGGATCTACCT
>MVZB01000203.1 GCA_002068205.1 candidate division BRC1 bacterium ADurb.BinA292 | reverse complement strand
TCATGCTGGGGCGAGGCGATCTCTTTCGCGCGCTTGGCCGAACGGCCCCCCTTCCTCTCGCTGGACTTCACGTGCTCGTATTGACGCTCGTCTTTTTTGGTCCATGATTTGGGCATTGTTCTGATCCTTTCGGTGGATACGGCTGAAGTAAGACTGGAGCAAGATTCAGACCGGCGGAAGGGGGGACACGGGAATGGCGGGGTTGCCGAATTCGCCCCTTCGGGGACGGGGATGTTTGCGATAGCATCCCCAAGTTCCGCTGCGCGCCACCAGGGGCTATTTATATCCGGCCCCGGCCGGGGCGGCCCATGGAGACGGCGTTTTGCGAATTTGAAACAATGGCGGCTGAGAGAAGGACGAAATGAGTTGGGCATGAACCGGGTTCATGAGAAAGGGACAAATTGGGGTAGGCCTTTGGGGGCGATTACGAAGACGAGGGTCGATTTTGGGGAGGGACGGCGAGGAGGGGGCGTCGTTCGGGGGGCTTTTTTCAAACGGGCGGGCATGGCACAATGGGGCGCTTCGTTTAATCCGTGGAGCACGCCAAGCCAAATCGCCGGGACCGCCGAGATGCAACCGCAAAGCCCAGCCATCGAATTGAAAGGGATCACGCTCCGGCGCGGGGGGCGGGCTCTGATCGACCGGCTCGACTGGAGGGTGCCGCGCGGGGCCTGCTGCGCGTTGCTGGGACCGAACGGGGCGGGCAAGTCGACGCTGCTGGCGATCATCACCGGTTTCCTGTGGCCGCGTGAAGGGACGGTGGACGTGCTGGGGGAGCGACTGGGGGAAACCAACCTCGAATTCCTGCGCCAGCGGATCGGCGTGGTGGGGCACTCGCGGCTGCCGGAGTTCCACGGCGAGCTGACGGCGCTGGAGACGGTGATCGCGGGGCGCTGGGGGACGATCGTCATTCCGCCGCACCGCGTGGTGGCGGAGGCGGACGTTGCGTCGGCACGGCGGGAACTGGAGACGGTCGGCATGCTCGGGCGGGCGGAGACCGAATTCGAGCGGCTTTCGAGCGGCGAGCAGATGCGCGTGCTGCTGGCGCGGGCAGTCGTGGCCGAACCCGAACTGCTGATTCTGGACGAACCGACGGCCTCACTCGACATGGCCGGGCGGGCGGCATTCGTCGGGGCGCTGGAGGATCTGCATGCGCGGCGGCCGGAGCTGACGGTGGTCGTCGTGACGCATTACGTGGAGGATCTGCCGCGATCGGTGGAGACGGTGCTGCTGCTGCGCGAGGGGCGGATCGTGGGGAGCGGCCCGGCCGAGCAGACGCTGACGAGCGAGCACCCCTTGCAGGGGTTTGGGTGTCGGAGGGGGGGACGCCAGGGTTCCGGCCAGCGGCCGTCACGCTGCGCTTTACTCCGGTCATCCGTTGCGCGGACTTGGCCAGCAAGTCGGACGCCCGCTGGCGCGGACTGTCAAGGGGCGGAGGCTCAAGCGTAATGATCGAGAGCCGAGGACGAGGGACGAGAGCCGGGAGCCGAATTCTGGGAGGGCCGATGGGGGTGATGATCTCACGCCGAGACGCAGAGACAGAGGCGCAGGCGCGGGGAGGTTGAACCTGGGACGGACGGGATGGGCTTGAAGCGGGGGTTCGCCGAGGGATGCAAAAAGGAGGGGCGATGCCACTCCGGGGAGTGGCGCTCCCAGGGCGGTCCACAGGAACGGTCCGGATCGCGGGGCGGGCAATCATCACTTGACATTGAACCGCCGGGGCTTTGAATAGGGGGAGTGTCGTAGGAATTTTCGGTTGTCTTCATCATCCTCGCGGGAGGGGTTTGACGCATCTTGAGGAACCTGATCCAACGATGGAATCAGGGGCTGCGCGGCGCCCTGGGCGGCGGGGTCGCGGAGAAGCGCGGCGCGCGGCGGGGGTTTTCGATCATCGAGATCCTGGTCGCGCTGGCGATCCTGGTGCTGGCCGCCGGGGGGGTCTACCATCAGTTTTTCAACATCGATCGCCTGGGGCGGATGCGGCTGAATGAAATACAGGGGCGGCTGCTCGCGCAACAGCGGCTGGAGGAGCTGCGCGCGCTGCCTTACGCGCGGTTGGCCGAGTGGGAACCGGGGGAGACGGCCACGCCGCTGGGCGACAATCTGAAATACGCCGCGCGGACGACGATCGAGCCGGGACCCGGCGACGTGCTGAAGCTGACGGTGATGGTGAGTTGGCGCGAACGCGGGGCCGAGGCGGTGGCGGGCAACAGCGTAACGGTCGTGGGGTACAAGGGGCGATGAACGGGAGCCTGCACCAGTCCGGCGGTCGAAGGGGCATGACGCTGGTGGAGCTGACGGTTGCGTCGGGCGCGCTGGTCGTCGTGCTGGGGCTGGCGCTGGGGATCATGCTGGAATCGCGCGGGGCGACCGACGAGATCACGCGGCGGCAGCAGGCGATCCAGTACAGCCAGCAGGTGATCGAGCAGGTGACGGGGCTGCTGCGGTCGGCGGTCCCGCCGGCCGAACTGACGGGGATCCGGGAACGGGGGGTGATCCGCCCTGAATTCCGGGCCGATCAGCTCAGCGTGCCGACCTACGAGCATCCGCTCGGATCGTATCTCTGCATGGCGACGGTGAGCAACGCCGCCGGGGGCGAGGCGGGGGAGTCCGTGACGCGGATCGTGCGGACGCTGGACCCGGTGATGGAGACCGTCGCGGGGGAAGTGGCGCGCAAGGATAGCGGCCGGCTGGGTCTGGCGCCGCTGGAGGGGATGAGCGCGGCGATTGAATTCGGATATGCCGCGCCGACGCGGCCGGGCGAGGCGGTCGAGTATCAGCCGCGGTGGGAGGGCGAAGGGTTTCCGCCGCTGGTGCGGGTGCGGGTGACGGTGCAGCCGCGCGACCCGAAGGCGAGCCCGATCGCGCTGCAGACGGCGGTGGCGCCGGGGATGCGGCCGCCGGCGCCGGCGGCGACCGACACGCCGACGACCGTCCCGGCGGCGCTGACCGGGCCGATCGCCGGCGAGACCGACGGCCAGGACGTGCTGCCGGAAGAGGAGCAAGCGCCATGAAGCGCAGGGGCGAGCATCGGCGGGCGCGCGGGGGCTATGCGTTGATGGCCGTGCTGGGGCTGATGGCCCTGCTGGTGGTGTACATCGCGACGATCTGGAGCGCGGTCGGGATGACGATTCACGGGAGCAAACGCTACGCCGCCCATCAGATGGAGGCGCAGGGGGCGGCGGCGGCGATTGAGATGGCGCTGGCCGCGGGGCCGACGAGCGGGACGCAGACGCTGGAGCTTGCCGAGCCGCTGAACGGGCGGGCGACCGTCGATCCGCTCGATGCCGCCCATCCGGTGTGGAGCGCGATGCCGGGGCTGGGGTGGCGCGCGGGCGACCGGCTGGTGTCGATCGTCTGGGAAGGGGACGAGGCGCCGCGGCAATACATTGCCAATCCGGCGCGCCAGAGCATTCTGGCCGTGCCGGCGGGCGCGGCGCCCGAACCGGCGGCGGGGGCGGCACCCGAACCGGCGGCGGGGGCGGCGCCCGAACCGGCGGCGGCGCCGGGGCCGGGGCCGGGGGTGGAGCCGGCCGAAGCGGCGGACGCCGCACCGGATCGCGCCACGACGATCACCACCCCGACGACGACACGCTGAGGCAGACCCGATGGCGACCAAGACCATCAGCCCGCGCGAAGAGCTAGCCGGCCGATTCATCCGGCTGTTCATAGCGGCCGGGCTGCTCACGATGGACCAGGTGGAGTCGTACACGGCCCGTCACAAGCGCAACAAGCCGATTCTGGAGGTCCTGCAGCAGGAAGTCTCGCTGACGTCGTTCCGCGACCTGCTGACGGCGGAGCTGACGTTCCGGCGCGTGAACCGCGTCAACGTGAACGTGACGGCGGGGCTGACCGCCGCCGGCCTGGTGACCGACGACGAACTGCGCCAGTTGCTGATGGTGCACCGCCCGCCGCTGGACCGGCTGATCCAGGAGCTGCGCGAGGACGCCGTGATCGACGAGGAAAGGGCGAGGCGGCTGCTGGAGCTGAAGGGGGCGGAGGGAGCGTATGAGCGGCTGATCGGTGAGGACGCGGTGAATGCGCCGGCCGTGTGCCAGTGGCTGAGCCGGCTGGATTCGCGGATCATGCGCGAAGTGGCGCTGGCGATCGCGCTGCACGTCTTCCGGCACAACGAGCTGGTGAACAAGAAGAAATCGGACGCGCTGCGGGTGGAGCTCGGCCAGGGGAAGCTCGACGAAGTGACGGTGGCGATCCGGGACGAGCTGGGGCTGGACAGCGACCGGTTGCAGGAGAAGATCGCCGAGGGGCTGCGGCTGCCGCAGTTCAGCGGCGAGCTCGACCCCGCGCTGCGGGGGCTGCTGCCGCAGAGCCTGATCCGGCGGCACCTGATCCTGCCGTGTTACCAGGACGAGCACAGCGTGGGGATCGCGTCGTCCGATCCGCTGAACATCCCGCTGGCGGCGCTGATCCACTGGGTGTCGGGGCGGTGGCCGCAGCCGGCGTTTGCCCCCGCGCGGCGGGTGATCGACCAGATCAACGCGCTGGATGGGAAGAGCGCGCCGGAGGGCGCGGCGGGGGTCGCCGTCGACGGTCAGGCGGCTCCGCCAGGGAAAGCGGGCACGGCGGCGCGGCGGTTCGACGCCGACATCCTCGTGGACAACACCTCGGCGGTGCAGCTCGTCGGCTCGCTGATCGAGAGTGCGATCGAGCTGCGGACGACGGACATTCACCTCGAGCCGGCCCGCGACGGGCTGGTGGTGCGGTTCCGGATCGACGGCGACCTGCATCGGATCAGCACGATTCCGCCGGGGCTGGCCCAGCCGGTGATTTCGCGGATCAAGGTGCTGGCCGACATGGACGTGACCGAGCGGCGGCGGCCGCAGGACGGCCATTTCGAGCTGAGCGTGGACAGCAATACGTTCGACTTCCGGATTTCGACGCTGCCGGCGATCCTGGGGGAGAAGGTCGTGATCCGGATCCTGGACGGCGCGCGGCTGATGACCGGGATGGACGACCTGGGCCTGCTGCCGCAGCAGCGGGAACGGTTCGACTGGATGCTTGATCGGCCCCATGGGCTGATCCTCGTGACGGGGCCGACCGGCAGCGGGAAGACCTCGACGCTCTACACGGGCCTGCAGCACATCAACACCGAGAACCGCAACCTGGTAACGATCGAGGACCCGGTCGAATACCAGTTGGCGGGGATCAACCAGGTGCAGGTGGACCCGCATATCGGGCTGGATTTTTCGAGCGGTCTGCGCTCGATCCTGCGGCAGGATCCCGACGTGATCCTGGTGGGCGAGATCCGGGACGGCGATACGGCGCGGATCGCGCTGCGGGCGGCGATGACGGGGCACCTGGTGCTGTCGACGCTGCACACCAACACGGCGCTGGGGTCGATCGACACGCTGATCCAGCTCGGCGTGCAGCCGTTCACGCTGGGCAATTCGCTGTGCGGGATCGTGAGCCAGCGGCTGGTGCGGCGGCTGTGCGCGGCGTGCCGGCAGGAAGGGCGGCTGACCGACGTGCAGGCGCTGGAGCTGGGGCTGGGCGACGACGATCTGAACGCGGCAGTGTACACGGCCGGCGGATGCGACGGCTGCCTCGGCTCGGGCTATTACGGGCGCACGGGGGTGTTTGAGGTGATTCAAGCGACCGAAGCGCTGCGGCCGCTGGTCGCGGCGCACCGGCCGCAGAGCGAACTGGAGGCCAAGGCGCGCGAGCTGGGGATGCTGAGCCTGGCCCAGGCGGGCGGGCGCAAGGTGCTGGCCGGCGAGACGTCGTATGAGGAGATCGCGCGGCGGATCCTGATCGACGCCTGACGCCCGGCGCGCGGCGGAACCCCCCTATGCGTTGGCCCGCGCGGCGCGGCCTGACGCCGAATCCACGGAGGACCCGACATGGCACCCAAGCAACAGGAACCGCGGAGCGAGCAGAGCCCGAGCAGCCTGCGGCGCGCGCTGGACAGCCGGGCGTCGGCCGAGGAGAACCTCAACCCGCCGACGCGGGGGGGCTCGACGGCGGCCGAGATCGGCCGGGTGGCGCAGGATGAGGCGGAGGCGAGCGGGGCGATTTCGCTGCTGCGGCCGTCCAATTTTGATCGCGCGGTGTTCTGCCGGCAGTTCGCGATGCTGATCGAGGTGGGCTTTCCGGTGTTGAAGGCGCTGCAGATGCTGGCCAAGCGGACGCATCACCGGCGGCTG
>MVZB01000202.1 GCA_002068205.1 candidate division BRC1 bacterium ADurb.BinA292 | reverse complement strand
GGCGACGCTGGCGCGGATGCTGTTGCGCCAGGAATGCCGGGTGGGGCTGTGGACGTCGATGGGGAATGTGCCGGCGGGGGTGGGGCGGCAGCATCTGAAGCGGATCCTGCGGGCGTTGGCGCAGGTCTCGTCGCAGCCGGCGGGGACGACGCCGGTGTGGCCGGAGGGCCAGCTGGAGGATGAAGCAGAGATCTGGATTGATTACTATACGTCGGACGACCGGGCCGCGCGGTTCGGGACGATCATTCCCCGGCGGCCGGGGTGCCATGTGATCGACATCCGCCGTCTGGCGCTGGAGAAGTAGCCGCCGATGCCCCCCCAGGTACAGGATCTATTGACGGAGGCGACGCGCCAGGGCGCGTCGGACCTGCATCTGGTGTCGTGGAGTCCGCCGATCATGCGGCTCAACGGGACGCTGGTGCCGATGGACATGGCGCAGCTGACGCCGCAGGATCTGGCGCCGATGATCCTGGGGCTGCTCAATGAGGAACAGCGCAACCGGTTCGGTCGGGACTGGGAGCTGGACCTGTCGCTGACGCTGCGCAACGTGGGTCGGTTCCGGGTGAACGTGCACCGCCAGCGGGGAGCGATCGAGGCCGCGTTCCGGATCGTGACGGACCGGATCCGGACGATCCGTCAGCTCGGGCTGCCGCCGATCATCGAGGAGCTGGCGCGGCGCGAGTCGGGGCTGATCCTGATCACGGGGCCGACCGGATCGGGAAAGTCGACGACGCTGGCGGCGATGATCGACCAGATCAATCAGGAACGGCGGTGCATGATCGTAACGATCGAGGATCCGATCGAGTATGTGTTCCGCCATCGCAACAGCATCATCAAGCAGCGCGAGCTGGGGATCGACACGCGGAGTTTCGCGGTGGCGCTGCGCGAATCGTTGCGGCAGGACCCCGACGTGATCGTCGTCGGCGAGATGCGCGACCTGGAGACGATCGCGACGGCGCTGACGGCGGCCGAGACGGGGCACCTGGTGCTGACGACGATCCATACGCCGGACGTGGTGCAGACGGTGGACCGGGTGGTGGACGTTTTCCCGCCGCATCAGCAGGAGCAGATCCGGATGCAGTTCGCCAACACGATCCAGGGGATCATCGCGCAGCAGTTGCTGCCGATCACGGGGGGCCAGGGGCGGGTGGCGGCGTGCGAGGTGCTGGTGGCGACGCTGGCGGTGCGCAAGATCCTGCGGTCGGCGAAGGCCGAGCAACTGCACACGGCGCTGCAGACGGGGACCGAGCTGGGGATGATCACGATGGACAAGTCGTTGAAGCTGCTTTACCAGCGGGGGTTGATCTCGCTCGACATGGCGCTGGCGAAAGCGCGGTTTCCGGAGAGTTTCGAGCATATCTGAGGAGGGGAGGGAAGGGGCGAGGACGAGGGACGATTATGTAGGACATATTCAGACAGGCGGGGTGGATTTGATTCTGGTTGACAGATCATTCCATCTATGTTTTTTTAGCGGTCTGGGGGAGAGAAGTCAGTCGGGGGGGTAGGGATGTGATGGACCAGGCCGGCGGCGGGGCGGGTGAAACCGCCGGGCCGATCTCGGGCGTTTCGCCCGGCCGACCGGCGCATCGGCCGGGCGTGGCGTGGCGGCGGCCGGCGCTGGTCGTCGCGGTGCTCGGCGCCGGCCTGCTGCTGGCCGTCGTCGCCGTCGGCGCCGCTCTCGAAGATTCCCATGCCAGGATGTTGTTGGCCGTGCTCGCACCGCCGGCGGCGATCGTTGCCGCGGGCGGCGCGGCGGCGCTGCGCCGCGCCGTGCGGCGGTGGCGGGAAGTGACCGCCGAATTGCGCGGTATGCGGGAGCGGCTCCAGCTTTTCGATGGGATGCTGAGTTCGGTCCAGCGTTCGATCTTCATTCTCTACAATCGCCAGGGGGACATTGTCGACGCCTGGGGTCCGGCGGATCTCGCCACGTGGTTCGGCCTGTCGCTCGACCAGGTGCGCGGCCGCAACATGCGGGAGTTTCTTTTGGCCGAGCACGCGCGGCGCCGCGAGCAGATGCTGGCGTGCGTGTTCGAGGAGGGGCTGCCGCAGAGCGGGCCATGCGAGGTGCTGTTTCAGGGCAAGCTGTTCAGTTACGAGGTCTCAATTTCGCCGCTGCGCGACGCGGCGGGCCGCGTGACGGCGGCGGCGGCGTTCTGCCGGGAAACGAACGAGCTGCGCGTGGCGGAGAGCCGGCTGTATGAAAGCCGCGAGGCGTTGCGGGCGCTGCTGGATGCGGTAGATGAATCGGCGTTTCTGATCGACGAGGACTACCGGTTGCTGGCGCTCAACGAGACGGCCGGGCGGCGCCTGGAGCAACCGCCCGGGGAATTGATCGGCCGCGACGTGCGCCCGTTGTGGCCCGCCGACACGGCGGCGCGGCGGGCGGCCCAGATCGAGTGGGTGCGGCGGACCGGGGAGGCTGTCGAATTCACCGACCGGCGCAACGGTTACGTGTTTGAGAACAAGCTGACGCCGATCCGGGACGAACGGGGTCGGGTGGTCAAGATCGCGATCTTCGCCCGCGACGTGTCGGAACGGCAACGGGCGGAGGAGGAACTGCGGCGCAGCGAGGAGCGCTATCGCGGGATCGTCGAATCGCACGTGGATCTGGTCGTGCGGCTCGATCTGGAGGAGCGGCTGGCGTTCGTCAACGACGCGTTCTGCCGGAAGTTCGGCTACCGGCGGGAGGAATTGCTCGGCCGGCGATTTTTGCCGCAGCCGCATCCCGACGATGTGCGGCTGACGCTGGAGGTGCTGCGCGACCTGCGTTTTCCGCCATACCGGACGCACCACCAGGCGCGGATGATGACGCCGGAGGGTTGGCGCTGGATCGCCTGGGAGAACACGACGATCTTTGACCGGGCGGGCCGGATCGAGGAGTTCCAGGGGATCGGCCGCGACGTGACCGACTACGTCAATTCGCTGGACGCGCTGCGGCAGAGCGAGGAACGATACAAGAGCATCGTCGAGAATACGCGGGACCTGATCATCGTGAGCGAGCCGGGCGGGGCGATCAGCTATGCGAGTCCGGCATGCGAGCAGGTCCTCGGCTGGTCGTCGGCGACGCTGATCGCGGGCGAGGTGACGGGGATCCCGCCCGCTCCCGGCAAGCCGTGCTTCGTCCATCCGGAGGACCGCGAGCGGGTCGTGGCGTTTTTGAGCGGGCAGGCGGGCGATCCCGGGGCGCGGACGCTGGAGTATCGGATTGTCACGCGCGACGTCGACGTGCGCTGGGTGTCGCACGCGTGGTCGCCGGTGTGCTGCGGGGGGAAGCCGCGCCAGGTCATTCACATCGTGCGCGACGTGACGCCGATGCGGATGGCCGAGCAGGCCGAACGGCGGCGGAGTCAGGACCTTGCGCGGGTGTACGAGAACGTCCCGATCGGGCTGTGGAAACTCTCGATGGATCGGACGCGGATCCTGGCGTTCAGTCCGCTGATGACGGAGATCACGGGGCTGGACATGAACGTGATGTTCGCCGACCCGACGGACTGGGTCGAGCGGTTCGGGGATAATCCCGAATCACGGCGGGCGATGCAGATCATGGACGAGCGGATCGCCCAGCAACTGCCGTTTGACGTGGAATATGAATTCCGGACCGAGTCGCGCGGCCCACGCTGGCTGCAATCGATCGCCAAGCCGGCGACCGAGCACGGCGAGGTGGTCTACTACGGCGTGACGCTCGACATCACGGAGCGTCGCGCGATGGAGCGCGAGCGCAACCTGCTGGCCGAGGCGCTCAACCAGGCCGACGAGATGATCATCGTGACCGACGCCGCGGGGCGGATCGTCTATGTCAATCCGGCGTTCGAGCGGATCACGGGCTACCGGCGCGAGGAGGCGCTGGGGCAGACGCCGCGGCTGATCAAGAGCGGCCACCATCACCCGTCGCATTACCAGGGACTGTGGGGGACGATCCGGGAGGGTCGGGTCTGGCGCGGGCACTTCATCAACCGGCGGCGTAACGGCGAGATGTTCGAGCAGTTCGCGACGATCACGCCGGTGTTGAACGACCAGCGGCAGGTGACGCATTTCATCGGCGTGCAGCGCGACATATCGATCGAGCGGGAGCTGGAGCGGCGGCTGCGCCATGCGCAGCGGATCTCGGACATCGGTCAGACGATCATGGGGGTCTCGCATCACCTGAAAAACATTCTGAGCGGACTGCGGGGCAGCTCGATGCTGATGGAGCGGGGCCTTGAGACGGGGGACCTGTGCCGGGTGCGCGAGCTGTGGCCGGTGTTCCAGCGCAACACCGAGCGGATGTCGCGGCTGGCCGACGAGATGCTCAACTACGCCCGGCTGCAACGGCTGGAGCTGGCGCCGGTGGATCCGGGTGAACTGAGCGGCGAGGTGCTGGAGAACCAGCGGTCGCTGGCCGAGCAGCGACGGGTGAGCCTGGAGGCGGAGCTGGCCGAGCCGCTGCCGCGGCTGCTGTGCGACCGCAACCGGATGTACGACGCGCTGCTGAATCTCGTCTGCAATGCGGTGGATGCGTGCGACGACGTCGGCGGCGGGCGGGTCGGGATTCAAGTCCGGTATCTGGAGCAGGAGCGGCAGATTGAGATCTGCGTGCATGACAACGGACGGGGGATCGACGAGGAGACACTGGCGCGGATCTTCAATCCGTTCTTCACGACGAAGGGGAGCAAGGGGACGGGGCTGGGGCTGGCGGTGGTGCAGAAGACGGTGCACGAGCACGGCGGGCGGATCGAGGTGACGTCGCGGCCGGGGCGGACGTGTTTCACGATGTGGATCCCGGTTGACGGCCGGCCGGGGGGGAAAGAGGAGTAAGCGCGCGAAGGCGGAGGACGCGGGGCGAGGGACGAGAGACGAATATGGGCGGGCCGTTGGGGGCGATTACGAGGACGAGGACGAGGGAGGAAATCTCCGGGGGGGTGGTCAGACGTCGCTGATGCAGCGGTCGTAGAATTCGGCGCAGTGGTCGCGGCGGTCGCCGGCGCGCCAGTTGATCGCGGCCCGCGGGTGCTGGTTGAGCTGGCCGGTGATGATATAGGCCGGCAGCGGCCCCCACTCGATCCGGTTGCGCAGCGGGATCATCTGTTCCTCGATCAACTGCCAGACGGGGCGGATTTTGAATTTGGGGTTGCGCAGGAAGCCGAGGAGCAATTCCATCGGGCAGTTGCCGGCGCCGCGGCCGAGGCCGGCCATCGTGGCGTCGATGCGATTGGCGCCCTGGATGATGGCCTCGATGGTGTTGGCGAAGCCGAGCTGGAGGTTGTTGTGGGCGTGGATGCCGACTTCCTTGCCGGCGGGCTTGACGGCGGCGAGGAATTTGCGCACCAGCAGTTGGACCTGTTCGCTGTGGAGGGCGCCGAAGCTGTCGACGACGACCACGACATCGACGGGGGTCTGGGCGAGGACGTCGAGGGCCTGATCCAGTTCGGTCTCCTGGACCTGCGAGATGGCCATGATGTTGCAGGTGGTGGTGTAGCCCTTGTCGTGGGCGTCCTTGATCATTTCGACGGCTTCGGGGATCTGGTTGATATAGCAGGCGACGCGGATGATATCGAGGACGCTCTGATCCTTGGGGAGGATGTCGGTTTTCCAGTCGGTCTTGCCGCCGGCGTCGGCCATGGCGGAGAGGCGCAGCGCGGAGGGGTTGTCGCCGACGACGCGGCGCAGGTCGTCCTCGCGGCAGAATTTCCAGGCGCCGAAGGCATCGCGGGCGAAGAGGCGGTCGGAGGCCTTGTAGCCGATCTCCATGGCGTCGATGCCGGCGGCGACGCAGGTGTCGTAGACGGCGCGGACGAAGCCGTCCTCGAAGCGGTGGTCGTTGATCAGGCCGCCGTCGCGGACGGTGCAATCCATGACCCGGATTTCCGGACGATAGGTTACCCAGGGGGCTTTCATTGGATCCTCCCGAAGCGCGTCGGCGGCTCGCGTGGAGCGCGTGAAGCGCGTGGAGCCGGAAAAGGGCATGATCCGGAGGGGGCGGCGGGAAAGTCAAATGGTATTCGAGGGGGAATGCGGGAGCCGAGGGATTGGAGGTCGGACTATTCGAGGGCGGCAGGGCGGGCGGCGGCGAGAATGAGCGACTGGGTGCGTTCGACCATGGCCTGGAGGGAGAACCGGGCGGCGGCCAGCTCGGCGGCGCGCCGGCCCATCTCGCGCCGGAGGGGCTCGTCGGCGACGAGCCGCTCGAGAGCGGCGGCGAACG
>MVZB01000201.1 GCA_002068205.1 candidate division BRC1 bacterium ADurb.BinA292 | reverse complement strand
GTGAAGCTGTGCACCGCCCCGCCGTAGATTATCACTTCCCAATCCGCCCCGGCCGCCTTGAGCCCCTCGATATATGCCGTCAGGTCGGCCGGCGGCACCGCCGGATCATCACCCCCGTGCAGCACCAGGATCGCCGCCTTGATCGCGTCTCCCGCCGCCGGCGCGATCCCGCTCAGCCCGCCGTGAAAACTGACGACGCCGTCCAGATCGAGCCCCTGGCGCGCCATGCTCAGCACGACCGTCCCGCCGAAACAGTAGCCGATCGCCGCGATCCGCTCCGGGTCGCACGCGGCGTGCTCGCGCAGCACCTTCATTCCCGCTTCGAACCGTGCGCGCGCCAGCGCCGGGTCGTTCTTGAACTGGCTCGACAGCTCGCGCGCCTCCCGCGGATCGTCCGTCAGCCGCCCCTCGCCATACATATCAATCGCCAGCGCGGCGTAACCCATCCGCGCCAGATTCTGCGCGCTCGTCCGCACATGATCGCCCAGGCCCCACCATTCGTGGACCACGATCACCCCGGGCCGCGGCCCCTCCATCGCGTCGTCATAGGCCAGATAGCCCACCAGTTTCGTCTCGCCGTCCTGATATTCGACCGTCTCGGCATGGATCGCGGCGCGAGCCGCTCCGCTCAGCGTCAGCAGGCCCAGCAGGGCAAGGCACGTGCGATGCATGATTCGTCTCCCTTCCGGACAGATCCAAGGGGATTATGAAGCGATATGAACAAGATATCGCGGATCCCCCGCCCCGCGCAAACGTGGAATCCCACCGCCCATCAACGAACGTCGTGGGGACCGGCGTCCTCGCCGGTCGTCCCTCAGTCCCTCACCCCGCATCCCGTCAGGGATGCCAGACAGTAGCCGGTGGTTGAGCGCAGCGACACCACCGGTCAGCAGGCCGCCCATCCCCGCATCCCGGCAGGGATGCCAGACGACCCCTGCCAATCAAACTCGCCTATACAGTTGAAATGCAACCCACGCGGTGGATACTGTTTGAGTGATGAACCGGCCTTTGCCGGTCACCGGCCCGAGCCCGCCTGCCTCGCGATCCGCGCCGGGTGCGCCCCAGCCGCCATATCGACTCGGTCGCCTTCATGCCGTCCCAGGCAGTTTCCCGCATGACTCGACCCTCGCCAAACCGCTCCCATTCGCTGGAAGACGTCGGCGTCCCGCCCGCTCGCGCCGCCGCCGACTTCCGCCCGGAGGCCTATCACCAGGCGGCCGCAGCCGCCGGCCTCGGTGTCTGGCAGTGGGAACCCCGGACCGGCCGGTTCCGCGCTTCCCCGCGCTGCGTTGAACTCCTCGGTTGTTCCTCCCGCGCCGGCGACGACCTGGCGGAGCTCCTCGCCCCGGTCCATCCCGAGGACCGGCCGGCGCTGAGCCGGTTTATCCAGGAAGGTCCCGCCGAGGGCGACTCCGACGGCTTCCGCCTCCGCATCCCACGGCCGGGCGATGCCGCGCGCTGGCTCGAGGCGCGTTGCCGCCGCATCCCCGCCACCGGCGACGGCGCCGACCGCGGCCACCCCCTCACCGTCGGCACGCTCCTCGACGTCACGGCGCAAGTTGAGCGCGACCACGAGCTGGAACGCCTGCGCGGCGATCTCAAGGAACGCGTCAAGGAAAGCCGTTGCCTGCTGGAGGTCTCGCGCCTGCTCATCGACGCGGGCGGAACGATCGCCGAGTGCCTCGCCCAGTTGCCCGAGCTGATCCGCCGCGGCTGGCAGTTTCCTGAAATCTGCGTCGTGCGCATCCGCGTCGACCAGGCGTCGTTTCTCAGCGACGGCTGGCGCCCGCCGCAATTCACCCAGTGCGCCCCGATCGCCCTCGAGGGCGAAGCCATCGGCGAGTTGCTCGTCGGTTATCCCGAACGCCCCCCCGGTTCCTTGCGGCGGATTTTTCTCCCCGAGGAAGATCAATTGGCCCGCGCCCTGGCCGAACGCATCGGCGAGTTCCTCCATCGGCGCCGTTTCGAGGATGCCCTGCGCCAGAGCGAGGAACGCTTCCGCTCGACGTTTGAGCAGGCCGCCGTCGGCCTGCTGCACGCCGACATGCAAGGCAACTTCCTCCGCGTCAACCAGCGCTTCTGCGAGATCGTCGGCTACGACCGCGACGAACTGTTGCGCCTCAGCTTCGCCGACCTGATCCCCGAGGGCGAACTCCAGCGCGGCCTGGCCGAGGCCGAATGCATCACCTCGGGCGAAGTCACTACCTTCGCCGGCGAACGACGCTACCGCCGCAAGAACGGCCAGTTCTTCTGGGCCAACCTCACCGTCTCCGTCGTCGAGGACCGCATCAACGGCCAGCGCTACATGATCTGCGCCATGGAGGACATCTCGCAGCGCAAGGCCCAGGAACAGGAACTCCTCGACACGCGCTTCCTGATGGAAAAAACGCTGACCAGCATGCACGAGGCGGTGCTGGTGATCGACGCCGCCAGCGGCCGGATCCTGACCTGCAATCCCGCCGTCGAGCGCCTGTTCGGCTATCCGCGCCTGGAACTGATCGACCAGTCCGTCGAAGCGCTCCACCTCGAGCCCGATAACTATCGCCGCCTGCGCGACTTTCTCGAAGGCAGCCCCGGGCAAAGCGAAAGCCTGCACCTGGAGTGCCGCATGCGCTGCCGCGACGGCCGCGTCATCCATACCGACCACACCGTCACGCGCATCACCGAGGAAGGCGGCTGGATCTCCGGCGTGGTCAACGTCATCCGCGACATCAGCTCGCGCAAGCAGGCCGAGGAGAATCTGCTCCGCCGCGAGCAGATCCTCGAGGCGATGGCCTATATCTCCGAGCGCCTGCTCCGCGCGCAGCAGCTCCACGAGGCCCTCCCCTCGATCCTCTCGCGCCTGGGCGAAACCCTTGAGGCCGACCGCGTGCAGCTCTTCGAAACCACCCGCAACGCCGACGGCAGCCGCTGCACCAGCCTGCGGCAGGATTGGGCCGCCCCCGGCATTCCATCCGACTTGCTCAACCCCGATCTGCAGCAGGCCCCGGTGGCCGAGCATGGCTTCGAAGACTGGAGCGACCGGCTCGATGCCGGCCAGGTCGTCCTCGAACACTTCACCGACGCCGACCGCGGTCATCCGCTCGCCCCCGACGCGCGCTCGGTTCTCGTGATCCCCGTCTTCGCCGGCTCGGAGCGCTGGGGCGCGCTGCGTCTCACCAGCCTGACCCCGCGCGACTGGCCCGCCGCCGAGGTCGACGCCGCCCGCTCGGTCGCCGTCAACATCGGCTCCGCCCTGCAGCGCCGCCGCATCTTCGCCGACCTGCGCCGCCTCAGCATGGCCATCGAGCAGGCCATCGAGGCCGTCGTCCTCATCGACATCAACGGCCGCATCCAATACGTCAACCGCGCCTTCAGCAAGGTCACCGGCTACGCCCCGCTGGAAGCGCTCGGCCAGGATTTCTTCGGCCTCAATCTCCAGGAGGGCAGCCGCGACCTCCCCCCCGACCTGTGGGATACGCTGCTCACCGGCCGCGTCTGGGACGGCCGCGTCAAGGGGCGCAAGAAGGAAGGCCGCCCCTTCGACGAGGAGATGTCGATCTCCCCCGCCCGCGACGACGACGGCCGCATCGTCAATTTCGTCGTCGTCCTGCGCGACGTGACCGAGCAACTCCGGCTCGATCAGCAACTGCGCCAGTCCCAGAAAATGGAGGCCATCGGCCAGCTCGCCGGCGGCGTCGCCCACGACTTTAACAACCTGCTCCAGGTGATCCAGGGCTATTCCCAGTTGGCCCGCCGCGAGCTGGCCGCCGACGCCCGCCTGCGCGAACACCTCGATCAGGTCCTCAAGGCCTCCGAGCGCGCCGCCGATCTCGTCTCCCAGCTCCTCACCTTCAGCCGCCGTCAGGTCCGCCAGCCCCGTCGCGTCGACTTGAACGTCATCGTCGACGACGTCGTCCGCATGCTGCGCCGCGTCATCGGCGAGCATATCCACCTCGAGCCGCACACCGCCGCCGTCCCCTGCCTGGTCCAGGCCGACACCGGCCAGCTCGAACAGGTCCTGATGAACCTGTGCGTCAACGCGCGCGACGCCATGCCCCACGGCGGCCGGCTGCGCGTCCACTGCGGCCAGCGCGAATTCACCCCCGATGACTGCCTCGCCGAGCCCTGGGCCCGTCCCGGTCAATTCGCCTGGCTGGGCGTCGAGGATAACGGCGTCGGCATTCCCCCCGACGCGCTCGAACACATCTTCGAGCCCTTCTTCACCACCAAGGACAAGGGGCGCGGAACCGGCCTCGGCCTGGCCACCGTCTACGGCATCGTCAAGCAGCACGACGGCCTGATCTCGGTCCAGAGCGAACCGGGACGCGGCACGTTCTTCCGGGTCTACCTGCCGCTGGCGCAGGGCGACGGCCTGAGCGAGGGCGCCGCCGAACACGAGGAACTGCAGGCCGGCCACGGCCTGATCCTCCTCGCCGAGGACGAGGAACTCGTCCGCAACCTCGCCGTCCGCATCCTCGAAAGCGCCGGCTACCGCGTGCTCGTGGCCCACGACGGCCAGCAGGCCCTCGACCTGCTCGAACAGCATGCCGACCAGATCGACCTGGCGCTGCTCGACATGGTCATGCCGCGCGTCAGCGGACGCACCGTCTACGAACACATCCGGCGCAACCGCCCGTCCATCCCCGTCCTTTTCACCAGCGGCTACAGCACCGACGTGCTCGACAGCACGATGATTCCCGACGAGAATTTTCATCTGATCGAGAAGCCGTATCAGCCGCAGCTCCTCCTGCGCCGGATCAGCGAACTCATCCGGCCGGGCAGGCGCTAGCAACCGCTCGATCGGCGCGGAAGGGGGAAATCATGGAAACTGTCTTGGCGTTTGTCACGGGACTGCTCGTCGGCGCGGCGGCGGCGGCGCTCTTCCTCCGCTCGCGGCTGGCCCGGGCGCACGCGACCGCGGCGCTGCTCGGCCGCGACCTCGACGATGCCCGCCGCCGCTTCGACGAACTGACCCAGCGGACCGACCAGGAATCCCGCCTGGCCGCCGAGCTGCGCGAGCGCGTCACCGACCTGACCGGACGCCTCCACGCCGCCGAAGCCCAGGCCGAACGCGTCCCCCGGCTGGAAGACGAGATCCGCTCGCTCGGCGCCGAGCTGCGCGCCCGCGCCGAACGCCTCGCCGCCCTCCAGACCGCGCTCGACGACGAACGCAAGGCCGCCCAGGAAAAACAGGCCCTCCTCGACGAGGCCCGCGCCCGCCTCACCGACAGCTTCCGCTCCCTTGCCTCCGAGGCCCTCAGCAAGAACAACGAAGCCTTCCTCCAACTCGCCACGCAGAACCTGCGCCAGCACCAGGAGGCGGCCCGCGGGGACCTGGAGCGCCGCCAGCAGGCGATCGGCGAACTGGTCGCCCCCTTGCGCGAACAGCTCAGCCGCTACGAAAAGCAGATTCAGGAAATGGAGACGCTGCGCGCGAAGGCCCACGGCGAGCTGCTCGCGCAGGTCGCCCACCTCGGCCAGACCCAGCGCCAGCTCGAACAGGAAACCGGCAAGCTCGTCCAGGCCCTGCGCGCCCCGCAGGTCCGCGGCCGCTGGGGCGAGATCACCCTGCGCCGCGTCGTCGAACTGGCCGGCATGGTCGATCGCTGCGACTTTCGCGAACAGGTCGCCATCGACGCCGCCGACGGCCGCCTGCGGCCCGACATGATCGTTAATCTTCCCGGCGGCCGCTGCATCGTCATCGACGCCAAGACCCCCCTGATGGCCTATCTGGAGGCCCTCGAGGCCGCCGACCCCGACCAGCGCCGCGCCGCCCTCCAGCGTCACGCCAGCCAGCTTCACGAGCACATGGAACGCCTCGCGCAGAAGGCCTATCAGGCCCAGCTGCGCCCCGCCCCCGATTTCGTCGTGCTTTTCATCCCGGGCGAAAGCTTCCTCGCCGCCGCCGTCGATCAGCGCCCCGATCTCATCGAGCGCGGCTTCGAACGCAACGTCATCCTCGCCACGCCGAGCACGCTCATTTCGCTGCTCAAGACGATCGCCCAGGGCTGGCGCGAGGAGCAACTCGCCGAAAACGCCCAGCGCATCAGCGACCTCGGCCGCGAACTCTACGAGCGGCTCTGCACGCTCGGCGACCATCTGGGCAAGGTCGGCTCGTCCCTGGAGCAGACCGTCCGGCATTACAACCGGGCGGTCGGCTCGATGGAATCGCGCGTCCTCGTCCAGGCCCGCCGCTTCAACGAACTCGGCGTCCACTCATCCAAGCAGCTGAAACAACTCCAGCCGCTCGACGTCACCCCCGTCGCCCCCGCCGCCGAAGACTTCCTCC
>MVZB01000200.1 GCA_002068205.1 candidate division BRC1 bacterium ADurb.BinA292 | reverse complement strand
CCACCCACCGCCGGCCGATGGCCTGGCGGGTCAGGAATTGCTCAATCGCGGGCCATGCCGCGCGGCCCACGCGGGGTCCGGGCTGGTTGACTTTGATCTGCCGCGCGCGGCGCGCCGAGGTGAAGGTGACGTTGGTGCGCGTGGCGCGCGACAGGTCGGCGGCCCCGTCGGCGCCGGCCAGCCGAATCGGCACGACGTCAAACGGCGCGCCCTGCAGCAGCGAAAGGAAGACCTCGCCATCGGCGCCGCCGACCAGGCAGGCGGCGCAAGAAGCCACGCCCAGTTCGCTCAGCACACGCGAGACGTTGATCCCCTTGCCGCCGGCGGCGCGATGCACGGCGCGCGCCTTGACGTATTCCCCCGTGTGCCAGTCGTCGACGACGAGATTCAGATCGATCGCCGGATTGAGCGTGACGGTCAGGACGGGGGCGACCGGGCTCATTGCGCGGGAGTCAGTTCGCTTTCCAGCTCGCGGACCCAGCGGCTGACCTCGGCCGCGCGCGACCCGTTCAGCTCGATATAGCGGCGGAAGTTGTCCAGGGCGGTCTGGGGATCATTCTGCACGTCGCTGGCGATGATTCCCCGGTTCAGATACGCATTGGCGTACTGCGGGTCCATCTCCTTGATCTGGTCGAACATCGCGGCGGCCTCGTCATATTGACCCTGCTGCATATGGATGAAAGCGATGTTGTTGTAGGCCTCCGCGTAGAACGGATCCTTGTCCAGCGCGATGCGGTACTGTTCCAGCGCGCGGTCGGGTTGATTCAGCGCAAGGAAGTAGTTGCCGAGCTTCAGGTTGGGCTGGGGCGACTCGGGGAACTCCTCCAGCGCCCGTTCGTAATGAAACCGCGCGCGCGGGTGATGCTCCAGGCGCATCATCATGTCGCCGATGCTCAGGCGCGGCTCGATCTGCGTCGGGTCGGCCTGGAGCGCCCGCTCGTATTCAATCGCGGCATCCTCGAACTGCTGGCGCCGCTCGAGCTGGCCGGCCTTCTGCATGTGGTAGGGGTAGGTGCCCAGCACGATGTCCTCGGTGCTGGGGTAAACCGGGTCGGTGGCCGAGGGAAGGCGCCGGCGGGAGCCCTGCGGCTCGAACAGCACGGCGCGGACTTCGGCCTGGGTCGGCTGGCGCTGCTCGGCGGCCGCGGCGATCAGCTCGCGCCGTTGCTCCATCCGTTCCTCTTCGGTCATCGCCACCTGGAGCGGTCCGGTCGTCGGCTGATCCAGGGCGCGCAGGCGCTCGATTTCCGCGCGGTGTGCGGCGATCCATTCATTGGCGAGCACCAGATCCTCATCGGTCGGCACGTAATCGGGCGGTTGGTAGCCGATCGCGAGCATCGCGAACTTGGCTTCCTGGTAATCGGGGGCGAGGCGCAGGGCTTCGGAGTAGGCCACGGCGGCGCGATCCAGTTTGTCCTCGCTCTCGAACAACTGGCCCATTTCATAGTAGGCCCGAGGGCTGTTGTAGAGCGTGGCGGCGCGATTGTAGCGCTCCAGCGCCAGCAGCGGCATCCCCTCGACTTCCATCTTTTTGGCCTCGTCAATCAGCAGAAAGGCCTGTTCGCGAGTCTGGAATTGCGCTCGTTTGGCCTTGGGCCCATTGGCGCAGCCGGTCAATGCCGGTATCAGCAGGAAAAGCCAACAGAGCTGTCGCGGGGAGCGGGGGAATACGGGCATTAGCGGCCCTCTTGGAACTGGGTGAGGTATCCGTTCTGGAAGTGGTATTCTTCCAACATGGGTTGAAAGACGCCATCGTAGACGAAAACGTCAATGCGCGTGCCGGTGTCGGTCATCTGGACCTCGGACCGGCTGGGGTAACCGCGGCGCAGCAGGATCTGTTCGTAGTCGGTCAGCGGACCATCATAGACCATGACGTCGCCGATGAACTGGAAGATGCGGTTTTCGGGCAGATAGAGCCACTCGTCCACTTCTTCCCCGTTGATCGACTTGAACTCCCGGCGCTCGTAATCGGGCAGGCCCCATTGTTCATAGACCGTCTGTTTGTCGCCCTGGTAGCCGTACGGGGGCGGGGTCACGGGATCATAAACGGTCCGGCTGAAATGGTGAAAGAAATCGCGCTGGACATGGCGCTCGAAGCGCTTGTCCTGCACGGGAAATCCCTCGGCGTCGTAGCGGAAGGGGAGCCGGGGCTGACGGGCGCAACCGGTCAGCGCGGCCGCGCCGATCAGCGTCAGCGCGAGCAGGGCGCCACCGTTCCAGCAGGTCTTCCCGATCGCGGCCATGACGAGTCTTGCCTTCGGCGCGGATTGCCGTAGAATAGGACGATTACGCGCGCCTACGGGGTGTTTGGACGCGCATCCTGCATCACTATTCGGGAAGGTTCACCTCCTGTCAAGGGTGTTCGCCCCTGCCCATGGTCACATCGCCGCAACGGCTTTTTACAGATCTGGCGGGGGCCTATGACTGGCTCAACAGCCATATTAATTACGAGCGCGAGCTGGGGCGCATCGCCTACAACAACCGCGTTTTTGAGCTGAATGGCTTTCTCCGCCGCATCGAGGCGCTGGGGCGCCCGCAGCTCGGTCTGCGCACGATTCATATCGCGGGGACGCGCGGCAAGGGCTCGGCGGCGTTGATGCTCGAGGCGCTGCTGCGCGCCTCGGGTCTGCGCGTGGCAACTTACACCTCGCCGCACATCCGCGAATACCGCGAGCGGATCCGGATCGACGGCGAGGTGATCGCCCCCGAGCTGTTCGTCCGCTGCCTGCAACGCATCGCGCCGCTGGATGAAAACGGCGCGGCCACGGGTTTGCAGTTCAAGACGGTGTTTGAACATCTGACCGCCCTGTTCTTTCTGGCGGCGCGCGCGACGGCCGTCGACTGGGCGGTCGTCGAGACCGGCTTGGGGGGCCGCCTCGACGCGACCAACGTAGTTGAGCCCGGGCCGGTCCTGCTGACGCGGATCGGACTGGAGCACACGCATCTGCTGGGCCGGACCATCCCGGCGATCGCCGGCGAGAAGGCCGCCATCCTGAAGCCGGGCGGGTGGGGGGTTGTCTCCGCGCAGGCCGAGTCGGAGGGGGCGATGGAGATCTTCGCCCAGCAGGCCCGCCGGACCGGCGCCCGGCTGGATCGGGCCGCTGACCTCTGCCCGATCCGGCGGGTGACGCCCGATGCTTCGGGACTGCGGGTGGTCGTGGAGTTCGAGGGTGAACTGCTGACGGTCGGGCTGCCGCTCTACGGCCCGTGCCAGGCCGAGAATCTCCAGAATGCACTGGCGATGCTGAGCCGGCTGCGCGAGGAGGGCTTGATCGCCCGCGCTCCGCGCGAAGCGCTGGCCGCGGCCCTGGCGTCGGTCAGCATCCCGGGACGGATGGAACGCTGGCCGACGGCGCCGCCGCTGATCATCGACGCGGCCCACTGCCCGACGGGCGCCGAGGCCCTGGTCCAGGCGCTGGAAGCCCATTTCCCGGGAACGCGGACGCATCTGCTGGTCGGCATGATGGCCGATAAGGAACATGACGGGTTCTTCGCGGCGCTGGCCCGCTGGCCCGGCTGGAGGCGGGTGGTCTGTTATCCGGTGGACAGCCCGCGCGGGGCGTCGGCCGCGGACCTCGCCGACTGCGCCCGGCGCCATTTTCCCGACGTGACGTTGTGCACGGATTTGGCCGCGGGACTTGAGTTGGCGCTGCGGATTGCCGACAAGAAGGATCAGATCGTGGCCGCCGGCACGGTTGTGTCCATTGCTTTCCTGCAGGACTGGGCTGCGACGCGACTCACCATGGATGTGCAGCAAGATGGGCCGAGCGAAACTCAGTCGCGCTGAACTGCTGGAAGTGCTCGAACGCAATGTCCAGTTATACCGGGAAGAAGAAGCGTTTGTTCCGTATCTGGTGGAATTGGCGGTTTACCTTCTCGAGTACGAATACGACTGGTCGCAGTCGGGAGGCCATCCGGCCAACCGCGACATGAAGCCGGTCGATCCCCCGTCGTTCTCGCGAATCCAGCGTCAGGGCGATTCGTTTGGCATGGCGCTCAGCCTGCAGACCAACCGGCGCAATCGGCGGCGCCGCTGTCCCCACTGCGGTGTCGAAGTCGGCGACGAGATCGTCTGCCCCTCCTGCCGCAACATGACGCGCTGACCGGCCGTCCGGCAGCCGCGGATACCCGAAGCTTTCGGTCCGTATCCAGGCACCCTACGTAAAGACAACGGCGTCCTCGAGGAACGTGCGGACGATCTCGTGCTCGGAACGCGCGAGGTCGCGCGGACGGGTCGTCTCCAGAATGCGCCCTTCATGCAGAAACGAGCAGCGGTCGCCGACCTCCTGCGCCGAGCGCAGGTCGTGCGTCACCACGATCGACGTAACGTGCAGGCGCTCCTGCGTCTGTCGAATCAAATTATTAATCACCTGACAGGTCAGGGGATCCAGGCCGGTCGTCGGCTCATCATACAGCATGATCCGCGGCCGGGCGGCGAGCGCGCGGGCTAGCGCGGCGCGCTTCTTCATGCCCCCCGACAGCTCCGCCGGCATCTTTCCCCCCGCGTCCGCCAGGTCGACCATCTCCAGAAATTCGCGCGCGTAGGCGCTCGCCTGGCTCCGCTTGATCTCGCCGTGCTCGATGGCATGGAACGCGACGTTCTGCTCGATCGTCATCGAGTCGAACAGTGCCGCCCCCTGGAACAACATCTGGACCTTGGCCATCGCGGCGCGCCACTGTTTCTTGTCGACCTCGCCCTTGACGTCGCCATCGACGACAAGCCGCCCGCCATCGGGCTCGATCAGCCCGCAGATGATCTTGAGCAGGACCGATTTGCCGGTGCCGGAGCGGCCCAGGATGATGTGCGTTTCGCCGCGCTCGATGTCGAGGTCGACGTCCTCCAGAACGACGTGCGAGCCGAAGGCCTTGCGCATCCGCCGGATTTCAATCATCGCCATGGCTGAGGAGGCCTCGATGCAGGCTGCCGCGCGGCCGGCGCGCGGGGCGGTTGTCGGATTCTATAGCGCGCCGGAGACGATTGGAAGCCCCCGTGCGGTGAACGGAACTCGATGCTCGCCCTGATCGCGCCGTCGGCCAGGCATCAGTTCGCCGGCTTGAGCCGCAGCCGCGCCCAGGCTTCGCCGGCGCGCGCCGACTCGGCGGGAGTCAGCAGCGGCCTGCCCCGTTCGTCGCGCAACCAGGCCGGATCGACCCATTCCATCAGCGCCTCGCCGGGCGCCATTCGTTGCCAGACAAGCTCCACGGGCTCCTGTTCCGGATTGAACCACTGGACCGGCCCGTCGTTTTTGAACACGCGATTCGCCTGGTACGGAGGAACCTGAAAATAAAAGAGATAATGGTAGAGCGTGAAGGGAGAGAGATAAGGGATGCGCAGGCGCATCGCGCCGCGCCGATCGGCCGCGGCCTGCCAGGCCAGCCGGTCGCCTTCCTGGAAGGCGACTTGCATGATCGGGTCGCGGGCGTGCAGGCCATAGCGCCACAATCCATTGAATGCCAGGCCGCCCAGCGCCAGCAGCAGGAGCCCGGCGTAAACCCGGCCACGCCGGAGCGATTCGGGCGCGCCGGACCCGACGGCGTCGAACCGGTGGAGAAGCCAGCCGAGAAGGACAACCAGACCCGCGCCGCTCCAGGTCACGGCCGGAACGATCATGCCGATGGCGCGCAGCGCGTGCGGGATGCCGACGCGCGTGATCGCCGCCGGGATCGGCGCGCATAGCAGCGCCGCCAGCAGCGCCCCCGCCAGCGGCTGCCGCTTGCGGAACGTCCAGACAAGCCCGATCGGCAGCAGCACGGCGTCGGCAGGCAGGAGCACGCCGGTTCCCGGGATGCCGTGGCGGGGCTGGGCGTCGCCCGTCAGAAAAAGAAACCGGGGGTCGAAGTGCGCGAGGTAGTTGCGCAGAAAGGCCCGCAGCAGCCCGGCGGCGGAGAGGCCGGGGTCCGACCAGATGGCGATGCGCGCCAGGCGTTCGGCGCCGCCCGGCGCCAGCCGGACCGCAGTCGTGGGGATGAACCACGCCAGGAACAGCAGCAGCCCGGCCAGCGCGGCGAGCGGCCGTCGGCCGATTTCACGCCGGTGGAGAAACAGCAGGCACGCCCCCCAGGCCAGGGCGAACGGTGAAGCGCCGGAATAGGCGTAATACAGCATGCCGAGCGAAAAGCCGGCCAGCGGGAAGCCCGCCAGTCCTTGCCGTCGTGTGGGGGCCCGCTCCGCCAGCCACAGACCCCACAGCACGGCCGCCATCAGCAGGGGAACGAAGATGCCCTGCAACGCCCAGCGGCTGAACACCAGATGCCACGGGCTGCACGCCAGCCAGAACGCGACGGCGAGACCGGCGGG
>MVZB01000199.1 GCA_002068205.1 candidate division BRC1 bacterium ADurb.BinA292 | reverse complement strand
GGGGGGCGGGGGCGAGCCGGGGCGGCGCTCCCGCAAGGCGCGCCTGATTATCCCACGCGGGCGGGGAGGGGGGAAGGCCAAGGGACGCGGTCGGCATGGAAAAAGACGACCGGCGGCTCATTTTCAGCTTGCGCGCGGGGATGGGGTTTTCTAAGATCCGGGTTCATGATGTAGCACGTGCTAAATCAATCAGCAGGCTATACAGTCATGCCCCTCCGTTCCTTCTTTCCGCTTCTCCTGCTCGGTCTGGCGCTGGCGTGCGCCTGCGGGTCCCCCGACACCTCCGAAAACCCGGCTTCGGGCGCCGAGCCGTCCCCCCAGACCGCGACGTTCGACGGCGAGTACCCGATCCGCGTGGTCACGACGACCGGCATGATCGCCGATCTGGCGCGCGAGATCGGCGGCGAGCGCGTCCGGGTCGAGGCGCTGATGGGTCCCGGCGTCGATCCCCATCTCTACAAGGCCTCGACCGACGATGTGAGCCGGCTGCGCGGCGCCGACCTGATCCTCTATAACGGGCTGCACCTGGAGGGCAAGATGGCCGACGTGCTGGAGCGCCTCAGCAAGCGCCAGCCGACGTTCGCGGTGGCCGATCAATTGCCCGCGGAGAAACTGCGCACGCCGCCGGAATTCCAGGGTCTGCACGACCCGCACGTCTGGTTCGACGTGGCGCTGTGGGCGCGGGTGGGCGGGCGCGTCGCCGACCTGCTGGCGGAGTTCGACCCGGCCAACGCGGCGGAATACGCCGCGCGCGCGAAGGAATACCTGGACCGACTGAACGCGCTGGACGCGTGGGTCAGAGACCGGATCGCGACGATTCCCGAGCCGCAGCGGGTGATGATCACGGCGCACGACGCGTTCGGTTACTTCGGCGCCGCCTACGACGTGGAGGTGATGGGCATCCAGGGGCTGAGCACCGAGTCGGAGGCGGGCGTGCGGCGCGTGAACGAACTGGTGGACCTGCTCGTCGCGCGCGAGGTGAAGGCGGTGTTCATCGAGTCGAGCGTCTCGGACAAGAATATTCGCGCGCTGGTGGAGGGGAGCGCGGCGCGCGGGCACGCGGTTCGCATCGGGGGGCAGTTGTATTCCGACGCGATGGGGCCCGCGGGCAGCGGCGCCGACCATTACGAAGGCATGATCCGGCACAATGTGGAGACAATCGTCGGCGCGTTGCGCTAGCGGGAGCGGCGGTCTGCGTGGCGCGGACTTTTCGACCGAATCGGACCGACGCGACGGATGACAAGAACAGGACTCAGCGAACGATGAAGGCAACCGCGGACAAGGCCACCGGCGCGGAACCGCCCTTGCGGGTGCGCGATCTGACCGTCGCCTACCATCGCAAGCCGGTGCTGTGGGACGTGGAACTGACCGCGCCCGAGGGGAAGCTGATCGGCATCATCGGGCCCAACGGCGCGGGCAAGAGCACGCTGATCAAGGCGGTGCTGGGGCTGGTGCCGCGCGCCAGCGGCGAAGTGCTGGTCTACGGCAAGCCGTATGAGGCCAACCGGCGGCTGGTGGGCTACGTCCCCCAGCGCGGCAGCGTGGACTGGGACTTTCCGGTCGACGCGCTCGACGTGGTGCTGATGGGGCGCTACGGGCGGCTGGGGTGGATCCGCCGGCCGGGGCGCGCCGACCGCCAGGCCGCGATGAACTGCCTGGAGAAGGTCGGGATGGCGGCCTATGCGCACCGGCAGATCAGCCAGCTCTCCGGCGGGCAGCAGCAGCGCGTGTTCCTGGCGCGGGCGCTGGCGCAGGAGGCGCAGCTCTATTTCATGGACGAACCGTTCGCGGGCGTGGACGCGGCGACCGAGAAGGCGATCGTGGCGCTGCTGCATGAGTTGAAGGCGTCGGGGCGGACCTGCCTGATCGTGCATCATGACCTGCAGACGGTGAGCGAGTATTTCGATCATGCGATTCTGTTGAACATGCGCGTCGTGGCGCAGGGACCGACCGCGGAAGTGGTGACGCGGGACAATCTGCACAAGACGTACGGCGGGCGGCTGACGCTGCTGGAAGAAGCCGCGACCGAGATGGCCCGCGCCCGGCGGTAGGTGAGCAGAAGCGATATCGGGACTGGGATCGGGATCGGCATCGGAGTCGGATTACGAAAGCCGAGGACGAGGGACGACATCGAGCGTGAACTGGCTGGCTTACAATACGCTCATCGTGCTGGCCGGCACCTCGCTGCTGGGCATCGTCGCCGGGGTGCTGGGCAGTTACATGGTGCTGCGCCGGCGGGCGCTGCTGGGCGACGCGCTCTCGCACGCGGCGTATCCGGGCCTGGGGCTGGCATTCCTGATCACCGGTCAGCGCCACTTCGGCGGGCTGCTGACCGGCGCGTTCGCGACGGCGCTGATCGGGTCGTGGACGGTCGGGGCGATCCGGCGCCACACGCGCGTGAAGGAGGACGCCGCGATCGGGATCGTGCTGAGCGTTTTTTTTGGGCTGGGCGTGGTGGTCTCGCGCATCGTGCAGAACACGACGACGACCGGTAGCAAGGCGGGGCTCGACAGCTTCATATTCGGCAAGTCGTCGGGGATGGTGGCGGCCGACGTGCGCGCGATCCTGCTGGTGGGGGTGGTGGTGCTGGCGGCGACGCTGCTGCTGGCGAAGGAGTTCCGGCTGCTGGCGTTTGATCCCGATTTCGGCCGCGTGCAGGGCTGGCCGATCCTGCTGCTCGACATCATCATGATGAGCCTGGTGTGCGTGACGACGATCGTCGGGCTGCCGGCGGTGGGGGTTGTGCTGATGGCGGCGCTGCTGATCATCCCGGGGGCGGCGGCGCGGTTCTGGACCGACCGGCTGGGGCGCATGCTGTGGCTGGCGGGGCTGTTCGGCGGCGTGGCGGGGGCGTGCGGGACGCTGGCCAGCGCCTGGGCGCCGTCGAATGTCGGCGCGGGGCCGGTGATCATCCTGACGGCGGCCGGCTGTTTCCTGTTTTCGATGCTCGCCGCGCCGCGCCGGGGGGCGGTGGCGCGCATGCTGCGCCATGTCGCGCTCGCGCGGCGCGTGGCGATGCAGAACCTGCTGCGCACGCTTTACGAGCTGAGCGAACCGGCGTGGCCCGACCCCGCGCCGCTGCGGCCGGGGCGGCGGGCGGCCGCGCGCGGCTGGGTCGAGCCGAACAGCGACGGCTGGCGGCTGACCGGCGCCGGCTGGCAGCGCGCGGCCGAGGTGACGCGCGCGCATCGGCTGTGGGAGATCTTTCTGATCGAGGAAGCGCAGGTGGCGCCGACGCTGGTCGACCGCGACGCCGAACAGGTGGAGCATGTGCTGGAGCCGGCGACCGTCCGCCACCTGGAGCAGCGGCTGGCCGAGCTGGGCCTTGTGCCGCAGGGGCTGGGCGCGGCGCCGCGGCGCCATGCGGCGCTGGAGGAATTGGAGGAGGCCCCCTCATGAGCGCGTTCGCCGCGTGGTGGAACAGCCTGCCGATCGGCCTGACCGACGCGCTGTGGACGATCGCCGTCGGCGCGACCGCGTCGGTCGGCTGCGCGCTGCTGGGCTGCTACCTGGTTCTGCGGCGGCTGAGCCTGCTGGGCGACGCGATCAGCCATGCCATCCTGCCCGGGCTGGTGCTGGGGCTGCTTTGGACCGGCACGCGCAACCCGCTGCCGATGCTGCTCGGCGCGATGGCGATGGGCATGGCGACGGCCTTCCTGACCGAACTGTTTGAACGCATGGGGCGCGTCCCGGCCGATTCGAGCATGGGCGTCGTCTTCACCTCGCTGTTCGCGGCGGGGGTGATCCTGATCAACTTGTTCGCGTCGCAGATCGACATGGATCCCGGCTGCGTCCTCTACGGGCTGATTGAATTCGTCGTGTTCGATACGGTCGAGCTGGGCGGCCTGCCGGTGCCGCGGGCGTTGCTGACGATGTCGGGGATGCTCGCGCTGGTGCTGGTCTTCATTGCCCTGCTGTGGAAGGAACTGAAGCTGTGTTCGTTCGACCCGGCGCTGGCCAGCGCGATGGGGCTCAGCGCGGGGCTGGTGCACTACCTGCTGATGGCGATGGTGGCGACGGCGACGGTGGCGTCGTTCGAGGCGGTCGGCTCGATTCTGGTGATCGCGATGCTGATCGTGCCGGGGGCGACGGCGCACCTGCTGACCGACCGGCTGGGGTGGATGATGGCGCTCGCGGCGGCCGTGGCATTGATCTCGGCCGTGGCGGGCTATCTGGGGGCGCATGTGTGGAACACGTCGGTGGCCGGGATGATGGCGGTGGCGGCGGGGGTTCAGTTTGCGCTGGCGGCGCTGCTGGCGCCGCGCTACGGCGTGCTCGGCCGGATGCTGCACAACCTGTCGGTGGGGTTGCGCATTGCACGCGAGGACATGCTGACGCTGCTATGGCGGCGCGGGGAACGCGGGCGCGAGCCGGCGCTGGCCGGCGGGGCGATCCGCGAACTGACCGGCGACGGGATTGTGTTCCGGCTGGCGCTGGGCGGCCTGCGCCGACGCGGGCTGGTGCGGGTCGATGATGGCCAGGTGGCGCTGACGGCCAACGGCGCCCGCGCGGCGGAGGAAATCATCCACGCCCACCGCCTGTGGGAGGTCTACATGGCCGACGAACTGGAGCGCCGGCCCGAGGCGGTGCACGAAGCGGCCCACCCGATGGAACATTTCCTCCCGCCGGAGCTTGCCCGCCAGATCGACGAACATTTGAACCACCCGCGGACCGATCCGCACGGCAGCCGGATCCCGCGCCAGGGCCGGATCGGTTAGGCCCGGCCCGCGGTGACTGGCGGCACTGAAACGTGATGCGGGCCCAAGGTGAGATCAGTTCCGTGAAAGATAAGGGAGGGCGGGGGTCGCAGCGCGTCAATATAAACAGATAAATGAATCTTATTATTGCGTCATGTTTCGCCAGGGCGCGGGACCCATTTGGGAGATTCCTCCCCGTCTCGGCGTCTCGGCGTGTTGTCCAGGCGCGTCCAGGAAGGGATGGCGGCTGACGACGTCAATGAGGTGCTGAGTCGGACGTGGCATGAAGCCAGAAGACGAAGAATCTCACGCCGAGACGCGGAGACGCCGAGGCGTGGAAGGTGGAGGGGGAACGCGGGGAAGGAGTGGACCGGGCGGGGCGTGATGGTGGGATTTCGAGAGCCGAGGACGAGCGACGAGAGCCGGGAGCCGAATTCTGGGGAGGCCGATGGGGGCGAGGCCACTCAGGAGAATGGCGCTCCCCGGTTTCAGCCGGTTGCTTGATTCCACCTGGCGTCGGGGCAGGAGAGGTCGAGGACGAGAACGTGGACGAAGGACGATCCCGGAAGCTCGCCTACTTCCGCACCATCTTTTCAGTCGCGTCGCCGACGCGCTGGCCGGCGTAGAGGGCGACGTCGCGCGGGGTGGCCTGGTATTCGGCGGTTCCGCCGTTGAGCACGGCGATGGCGTCGCGGCAGGCGACGGTGAAGCAGCGTTCGTGGCAGTAGAACACGCCGCCGGCGATGTGGGGCGTGGGCAGGCAGTGGCGATGGCGGCGGAACCAGGCGTCGGCCGGCGGCGGCTCGGGTTCGAAGACGTCGATCGCCGCGCGGAGCTCATCGCCGGCCAGCCGGCGCCAGAGCGTTGGCTGATGCACCACCGCCATGCGCGTGACGAGAACGAAGAGGCTCCCGCGGGGGAGGGCGTCGAGGACCTCGGCGGAGATGATCTCGAGCGTGGCGGGGGTCGGCGGGATGCCGACGACGAAGATCTCGGCCTGGCGGGCGAGCTCGACCAGCGAGTCGCAGCGCTCGACGCCGTACTCGGCCAGCACCTGATCGCCGACGTTGGGATCGCAGGCGATCTGGCGCACGCCGAAGGGGGCGGCGAGCTGGGCGTAACGCCGGTTGATGCTGCCGAAGCCGGCCAGGGCGATCCGCTTGCCGGAGAGATCGCCGTGGACGAAGTCGGCGACGGGGCGGGAGGCATGGCCGTCGGGCTGCCAGCGTCCCAGGCGGGTCTCTTCGATGAGGAACGGGATGTCGCGCAGCAGGTTGAGGGTCATCGCGAGCGCGAACTCGGCGACGGAGGGGGTCATGTTGCGCGAGGTATCGATGAGGGTGATGCCGCGGCGCGCCAGCTCGGCCAGGTCGACCCAGTTGGCGAAGCGATTATCGAACGTGCCGGCGATGACGCGCAGCCGGGGGGCGGCATCGAGCTCGGCGGCGGTCAGCGGGTAGGGGAACTGGCTCCAGGGGCTGACGACGAGGGCGTCGACGTCGGCCAGCGCCGGGGCGATCCGCTCCCGGAGCAGGGCGCGGTCGACGCCGCGCAGCGGCAGGCGCGTCACCTCGGCGTCCCGAAGCAGGGCGAGGCCCGGTCCGCTGACGCGCCCCGGGTCGTCCGGAGCATCCCA
>MVZB01000198.1 GCA_002068205.1 candidate division BRC1 bacterium ADurb.BinA292 | reverse complement strand
AAACTGGATGGATGAATACGCGCGAGCAGGTCATCAACTACGTCCGTCATCTGGTCGATCTGACGTTTCTGGACGACGACATGCGGGCGCGGCCGACGAAGGTGCAGACGGCGGTCTCGACGACGTGCAATCTGAAGTGCCCGCTGTGCCTGCGCGAATCGATGGGGATCCGCGAAAATCTGTTCATGGACTTCGGGGAATTCGAGCGCAAGCTGCCCGAGCTGGAGGAGGCGGCGTGCGTGTCGTTGTTCGGTCTGGGCGAGCCGTTCCTGCATCCGCGGTTTTTTGAGTTTGTCGAGGCGTGCAAGGCGCGGCGGATCAGCGTCGCGACGTCGACGCACGGGATGAGCCTGACGCCCGAGGTGCGCGAGCGGCTTGTCGCGGTCGGGCTGGACGACCTGCACATCTCGATGGACGGGACGACGCGCGCGGTGTTCGAGCGGCTGCGCGCCGGGGCGAAATTCGACACGGTGGTGGAGCAGGTGACGGCGCTCGCGGCGTTGAAGCGGGAACGGGGCGTGGACCGGCCGCGGCTCAACGTGAACATGACCCTTTCGAAATACAACGTGCGGCAGGCGCCGGCGATGGCGCGGCTGGCGCACCGCATGGGCTGCCAGTCGGTGTCGTACTCGAGCGCGGTGGCCTACAAGCCGGAGGATGAGGACATCAGCGTGCTGGACACGCCGATCATCGAGCGGATGCTGCAGCGCGCCAAGGTGCTGGCCGACCGGCTCGGGCTGGGCTTTTCATTCTGGCGGCAGAAGGCGGTGGGTTATCGCGGCGAGCTGTATGACCAGACGTCGGCCTACGGCTGCGTGCAGCTCAACGGCGACATGACGATCGAGCGCAACGGGCGGATGAAGATGTGCTGCTACATCGAGGAAGACATCGAGGACGTGTGGGGCGAGGGGCCGGCGGCGGCGTTCAACGGCCCGAACATGCGGGCGGCGCGGCGCAAGCTGCGCGAGGGGCGCGTGCGGACCGAATGCCAGGGCTGCCTGTATCTGCGCGAGCGGACGCCGTTCTGGGTGCAGTCGCTGCTGAACGAGGCGCAGCGGGTGGTGACGCACAATCACCTGCTGACCGAGGAGGATCGGGCCGAGCTGCGCCGGTTGCTGGCGGAGACGCAGGCGCGCAAGGATGCGATGTGGCCGGAACATGGAGGCGGGGCGAGCGCGCAGGATTCGGCCGGCGCGGCGCTCGCGCACGAGGTGGCGACGGTGTATTAGAGGCCGCATCCGGAGGGCAGGAAAAACCGGAGCAGGGCCGAGCAGAAAAGCGCGAATTGCGCCAATTCTGCAATTTTCGCGAGAGCGAATCCGCAAAAGGCGAGCTGGAGAACGTGAAGGGCAAGCGTCATTTGGGGCGTCAAGGTTTTGGTTTGAAACTCCTTGCACCTTTCCGCTACAACAATATGATCCATGGTGGCGCCCATGGTTTGAAGTGAGGAAGTGGGACCCCCCGCGCGCCGAGGCGGGGGTGGGCAGCGTCCGCGGCAAGTCAATCTGGGCCTTCAACATTCGACGTGGCAGATAATCATAAAAGCGCCTATGCCGTCCTTGGGCTGCACAAGGGAGCCAGCCTGGACGACATCAAGAAGGCTTACGTCCAACTGGTCAAGAAGTACGATCCGGAACGCCATACCGATCGCTTCATGATCGTGCAGAACGCGTTCGATCGGCTCAAGACGCCCGCGTCGCGAGCGCGGGAGGACGTGCGGGCGTTCAACTACATCCGCGGGGAATTCTTCTTCAGCGCCGAGGAGAAGACGCAACTGGCCGACGCGCAGATCGACCAGGGCCTGCGCCAGCTGGAGGAGAAGATCAACAGCGGCCAGGTGGACCGCGCGGCCGCCACGCCCAAGCTGATCCAGGGGCTGATGATGCGCTCGTACAAGCGCGTGCAGAAGAAGCTGTGGGCCGAGGCGATCGAGGACTGGCAGCGGGTGCTGGAACTGGACCCGGCGCACCGGCGCGCCAAGAACAATCTGCTCTACAGCTACATCACGCTGGGCTACTCCTACGCCAGCCACGGTCTGTATGACGAGGCGGTCGACGTGCTCAAGCGCGCCGCCACGATGAATCCCGACGGAACCGAGATCATCCACAACCTGGCGCTGGCGTGCGAGCACGCGGGGCGCGTCGAGGAAGCGCGGCGCTACTGGCAGGAAGTGATCAAGCGCTGGCGCGCGCAACTGAACCAGGACCCAGACAACGAGTACCTGAAGGCGTGCCTGGTGGAAGCGTTGAAGGAGAAAGGGCAAAGCGGCGAAGCGCCCGCCGAGGAGAAGGCCGAGGGAGGCGCTCCGGCGCAGGCCAGGGGAACGCAGGAGCCGTCCGCGCCGCGCGCCGCCCATTCGGTCGAGGATCTGCGCGAAATCCTGCGGCTCAATCCCAATGACTTCGAAAGCCACTTCCGGCTGGCATCGCTGCTCTACAACGAGCAGAAGTGGGAAGAGGCGACGAAGGAACTGGAGGAGATGCAGCGGCGGTTTCCGCGCAACATCGAGGTGCTCAACCTGCTGGGCTGGGCGATGCTCAACAGCGGCCGGATCAAGGAAGCGTTCATGGTCTGGCGCCGGGCGCGCACGATGGACCCGAAGAATCCGCAGATCACCGAGTCGCTGATCAAGGCGAATATGAGCATCGGCCGGACGCTGCGCGACAAGGGGCTCTACACGCAATGCCTCGTCCACTTCAAGGAGCTGACGCGCTACCTGCCGGAAAACGATGAAGTACACTACGAGATCGGGCTGACGTATCAGCTCAAGGGGGACGAGCGCTCGGCGTTTCAGGAATATCAGAAGGTGTTGAAGATCAACCCGCGCCACCGCGGCGCGCGCCACGGGCTCTCCTCGCTCAAGCTGCGGCGCTGACCGTCGGCGCGCCGGCTCCGCGCTCTCCCCTGCCCCGGCGCCGTCAGCGCCGGCGCGGGCGGCGCGGTTCCTTGATGTCCTTCCACAGGATGCTGATCACCATGTAGATTCCGATCAGCGCGGCGAACAGGAAGAGCAGAATCGCCAGGCCGGGATAGCCGAACAGGACGAAGCCGGTCTGGATCGGCATCAGCAGCGCGGCGCCGATGATCATCGCCGCGACGACCAGCCCCACGGTAATCCGATTCGCGACCTTCTGGAAACCTGCCATCAGCCGGTCTTCGTCGATCGCGTCGACGCGCACGCGCAAACCGTTGCGCGTCACGACGCTGAGAATCTGATTCAGTTCGGCGGGCAGCTTGAGCACGAAGCGTTTGATGTCGGCGAAACTCTTGAGCAGATTGCCGGGAGCGACCGCCTCGAGCAGCTTGTGGCGCATGACGCCGGCCGTGTGGTCGCGGATTTCGGCGCGCAGATCGAAATCCGCGCAGAGCACCGCACCGACGCGCTCCAGGTTGAGCAGGGCCTTGCCGATCATCCGCACCTCGCGCGGCAGCCGCACGCCGTTGTCGGCGGCGACGCGCTGAAGCTGCACCATCGAGCGGCCGATATTCATGTCGCCCAACGCGCCGCCGGCGACGTCGGAGATCAGATCCTCGATGCCCTGCATGAACCCCTCGACATTGTTGTTTTCGCGCTTCTCGCTCATTTCGAGCAGGATTTCGGCGGTCTCCTCGCCCAGGCCCTGGCTGATCGAGAGCAGCAGCCGCAGCACCTGATCCTGGCGGTTGGCGGGGACGCGGCCGACCATGCCCAGGTCGAGCAGCGCCAGCCGGTGGTCGCTGGTGAGGAAGATGTTGCCCGGGTGCGGGTCGGCATGGAACAGGCCGATGACGATGATCTGGTGCAGGTAGGCGCGGAAGAGCTCCTCGAGCAAGTGATGGCCGTCGATCTCGAGCCGCACCAGCGGGCTGATGGAGGTGACCTTGTAGCCGCGCACATACTGCATCGTGAGGACGCGCGAGGTGGTGTAGTCGTCGATCGGGCGCGGGACGACGATCGATGGGAAATCGCAGAGCCCATCGGCCAGGATGCGCAGGTGGCTCGCTTCCTCGCGGTAGTTCAGTTCGCGGATGAGCAGGCGGCGCAGGTCGTCCAGCAGGAGGGTGAATTCATATTTGCGACCCAGTTCGGTGTGCGCGTCGAGCGTCTCGGCGATCCGACGCAACGCGTCGAGATCCTCGGTCACCTGTTCGCGGACGCCGGGGCGCTGGATCTTGACGGCGACCGGCTGGCCGCTGCGCAACACGGCATGGTGGACCTGGCCGAGCGACGCCGCCGCCGCGGGCCGAACGTTGAACTCCTGGAACGCCTTGTGGATCGAGACGTTCAGCTCGTCTTCGACGATCCGCTCGACCTCCTCGTAGGGAAAGGGTTTGACGTTATCCTGCAGGCGGCTGAGCGCCTCCATGTATTCGAAGGGGAGCAGGTCGGCGCGGCTGGAGAGGACCTGGCCCAGTTTGATGAAGGTGGGCCCCAAGCGTTCGAGGTCGTTGGCCAGCTCGCGCGCTTCGGCCGGCGCGGCGGCCAGGTCGCGTTGCTGTTCCTCGGCGACGAGTTGATAGAGACCGCTCTGGCGCACCAGGTCGGAGCGGCCATAGCGCAGCAGGAGGCGGGCGATTTCGGCATAACGTTTCAGGTGGGCCGGCTTGAGCGACGTAAGGGACGGGACCATGTGGCCTCACTCACCCGAGGGGATGGCCGCCGCCAACCCCGCCGGCGGGACGGGCGGCCGCTGGTGCTGATGGGGAGTAGCAAGATCAGGTCCAGCGGCAGGTGAGGGGGCGGTGGTTACAAACCGGAGATTCAGACGAGTGGCAATGGCCAAATTCTCGAGAGCCGAGAGCCGAGTTTCTGGGCGGGCCGTTGGGGATGTCGCCACTCAGGAGAGTGGCGCTCCCAGGCATCGGCCGGAGAGTCACTCCGCGGCGAAGCCGAGTTCCTCCAGGCGCTTTTGGACGCGGCGCAGGTCGCTCGTCGGTCGGCGATACTCCGCTTCGGGGAGCTGATCCACCATGGCGCGGACACTGTTGATCCGCTCGGTCGTGGGCGGATGGGAGGCGAAGAACGTCGCGATCTGTCCGCGATCGCCATAGCGTTCCTTCAGTTTGGCGAAGAAGGTGGCCAGCGCGTCGGGGTCGTAACCGGCCCGGTGCAGTGTGGCCACGGCGATGCGGTCGGCCTCCGCCTCGTCCTGTCGGGTGTAGTTAAGCAGGCCGACGCTGCTGAGCAACTGCGCCATGCTGCCGTAGTTTTCGCCGAGCAGGAGCTGGCCGGCGAGCTGCGCGCCGGTGTTGCGCGCGAGGCCGCGCGCGCTGTGGCGGCGGATCACGTGGCCCATTTCGTGGGCGATGACGGCGGCCATTTCGGCTTCGTCGTCGGCGGCGGAGATCAGGCCGGTGTGCACATAGATCGAGCCGGCGGGGATGGCGAAGGCGTTGATCTCGGGATTGGCGATGACGAAGAATTGCGGTTCGAACGCGCTCTCGGGGGCGTGCGCGACGAGCGTCCGGCCGACATCGCGGACGTAATTCACGACGAGCGAATCATTGACGAACTGCACCTGCCCGTCGATTTCGGACTTCACCTGCTGGCCGATCTGGCGCTCTTCCTCGGGCGAGATCATGAACATGCTCTCGGAGGCGACGCGAAACGTCGTGCAGCCGCTCAGGCCGGTCAGCGCGGCCAGCAGGAACTGCAACTGAATCAGCGCGCGGACGCGGGCGCGGGGTTCGGCGGTGCGAATCATGGCCATGGCTGGCGCAACTCCCGTGGGGGTCTTGGAAACGGCGCCGGACGCGGGGAACTGGTCGACCGGCGGCGGAACCTGCTAAGATGGATGCATCGGAGCGCCCAAAGTTCCCCAGCGCATTCGATACAAGAAGCATGCCACGGGAAGCCAGCCGGGCGCCAGTTCGCGCGTGGGAATGGAACGATGGTCTGCCGCCGCTGCCGGGTCAAGATGAAGGAAGCGCGCCGCGCTTTTCATAAGCAGCGCAAGTGGATCTGCCCGCGGTGCGGCCGCGCGCGGATGCAGACGGCGCGTCCCCGCGGGCAGGCGCGGGGGAAAGCGGACGGCGAGCGCTGAGACACCGCCGCGTGCGACAGAGTGTCGCTGGGTGCTTCAGTCCGCCGCAGGCGGGGTGCCGGACTCCCAGGCGAGGGCGAGCGCGCCGTCGGCGGCGGGGGCCGTCGCGGCGCGGCAGGCGAAACCCGGCCCGCATTGCCCGGCGACCCGCGCAAGAAAAGCTTCATCCTTGAACAGCCCGCCGGAGCAGATGACCGGGACGGGCGGGGCGAACTCCCCGGCCAGGGCGTTCGCGACGGCCCGCGCCAGCGCGGCGAGGCGGCCGGCGGCGTCGGCGACGATCCGCTCCGCCGCGGCGTCGCCCGCGCGCGCGGCCGCCAGCACGGCGGGGGCGA
>MVZB01000197.1 GCA_002068205.1 candidate division BRC1 bacterium ADurb.BinA292 | reverse complement strand
GACCGGCGGCGGCTGACCGCCGCGCCCACCGCCAGCACCGCCGCCGGCTGATTGCCCCTCATCCAACTATGACCCAGGGGTTCATCAACAGGCCGTAGTCCCACTTCTATCCTTTGATTCCTTTATGTCCCTTGTATCTCTTCTGATGCTCCCGAATCTGTGCCCCCCCTCGCGCCGGCTCCCGGCGGCGTTTCCTCCGCCGAGGGGGGCGGCGTCAGGCTGCCGACCGTCAGATTGGCATCGGTCAGATACTCGGCGGCGAAGGCGAGCAGATCCCCGGCCGTCAACCCTTCAAGCTGATGGAGCCGGCGCTCCAGATACCACGGATCGATCTCGCCCGGCGCGGGGGCGCCGATCTGCGCATACTCGGCCAGCGTCCGGGCCAGGCCCAGGTTGGTCTGCAGCGCGCGGATCGTGTCGGCGCGCAGGTTCTTCCGCGCCCGCTCCAGTTCCTCCGCGCTGACCGGCTCGGTGCGGACGCGCCGGACCTCCTCGCGCAGCGCCGCCTCCAGCTCGTCGAGCGTATGGCCCGGCTGCGGCGTCGCATAGATCATGAACAGATTGGGCTCGCGATCGCCCGGCCCGGTGAAGGTGTGGACCTCGGCGGCCAGCCGTTCCTCCTTGACCAGCCGCTCAAACCACCGCGCGCTGCGTCCCCCCGCCACGATCTGCCCCAGCAGTTCGGCCGCGACATCCGCCTTGCCGGGCGCTGGCGGCTTGTGCCACGCCAGCAGCAACGCCGGCGTCGCCGGAAATTCCAGCGTCGCGCGCCGTTCGCCCATCTGCTCCGGCTCGGGCACGATCCGGTGTTCGGCAAGATCCTCCGGGGCCGGGGGCAGCTTGCCGAACGTCTCGCGCAGCAGCGCCTCGGCTTCCTCCGGATTGAACTGGCCGACCAGCACGCCGACGGCCCGGTCCGGCGTATAGTGCCGCCGGTAGAACGCCATCGCCTCGGTCGCTTTCAGGTTCGCGATGTCGCTCTCCCAGCCGATCGTCGGGTAACCATACGGATGCGCGACGTAGGCCGTGGCCATCGTGATCTCCCACAGTCGGCCCAGCGGGCTGTTGTCCAGCCGCATCCGCCGCTCCTCCAGGATCACCTCGCGTTCGCGGTAGAACTCGCGCGGGACGGGGTCGGCCAGCCGCTCGCTTTCCATCCGCGCCCATAGCGGCAGCCGGTTGGCCGGCAGGCTGATGAAATACGTTGTCGCATCGGGCGAGGTGGTGGCGTTCATCTGGCTGCCCCCCTCGCGGCTGTAGATCTCGTCGAACTCATCCTTGACGACGTACTGCCCGGCGGCGGCCTGCGCGGCCTGAAACTGCATCGCAAGCTCGCGCAGCGCGTCAAGCCGCGCCGTCGTCGGCGAATCGTCGCGCGCGAGCTGATTGCGCAGCCGGTCGTACGCGTAGGCCAGCCGCTCGACTTCCGCCAGTGCTTCCTGCTCCGCCGCGTAATCGGTCGTGCCCAGCCGCGACGTCCCCTTGAAGGCCATGTGTTCAAACATGTGCGAAATGCCGGTCTGCGTCGGGATCTCGTCTTTCCCCCCCACGTCGTAGCGGATCACGCCGGAGAAGATCGGCGCCCGGTCGTTGGGATAGAGCAGGAACGTCATGCCGTTGTCGAGCCGCACCACCCGCAACGGCGCCAGCAGCGTCCACTCCGGTTCGTCCGGCGGCGCTTCCGGCGCGGCCGGCTGCGCCCAGGCGGACGGCGTCGGCAGAATCAGCGCGATCAGGCAGAGGAGAACCATGGCGACGGGCATGGGTGAAACCTTTCGGCGGGCTCGCGCTCGCGCGACCGGCGGGCGCGGCGGGATGGTTTCGTGCGCACGACGCCCCATTCTACGCACACGCCCGCGCGCCGCGAAATCTTCTTCTCGGCCTGGACGGCGCGAACTACGGGCCGCAGCGGGCGCTCCCGGGGGACAAACCGAGCCATGCCCCAATCCGGGGGGCCCGCAAAAGGGGCGAATCTGAATCAAGGGAGGCGAGAAATGGCGGAGAGGGCGGGATTCGAACCCGCGGTGGAGGTAACCCCCCACGACAGATTAGCAATCTGCTGCCTTCAGCCGCTCGGCCACCTCTCCGCGTCGAAGGTCGGCAGTCTCGATAGGCTTGATCATTTAATCAATCCCGTCGCACGGCGTCAACCGGCGATTCCCCGCCATGAACCGCCGGTTCCTGAGCCATGCGACCGGCAGCCCTCCAAAGAAGAAAAGCGCCGAATAAGGACAACGGAATCGTCTTAACTGAATAATCGGAAAAAATTACTCATGAATTCATCCAGGCGCGCCGATCAGATGGATATCACGGCCAGGTTTTCCTGTTCAGGGTTGGCTCGACCCTTCCGCCCCGTCGCCGAACCCGCGGCCGCTAAAGTTTCTCTCCCACACATCACCTCATCCCCCACGGCCCCCGGAACCGCCCATTCCGGGGGCCAACTTCATCCGCCAGCAGCTCGCCCCTCACTATTGGTATCGCTATCGGTATCGGTAATGCGGTCGGTCACCGGCCTCCCCGCCTCGTCGGACGGGAGCCATGTTCGCCTTTTATTCGCCTTTTGGCGCTTGGCGCTGACCCCGTCGCGTGATAAATTGACAGTTCGCCGGACTGCCGCCGCGCAGCGCCGGACCCGCCACCCAACCCGCCGCGACCGCGATGCCATGGCGCTGGCCACTCCCAAGGAACCCTTCCGCGCGATCGCGACCACGCCCGGCGAGCTCGACCGCCTGATCACCGCGGCCTGCCGCGAGCAGATGGCCGCCGTCATCGCCGGCAACGGCGGCGGCGAAGTGTTCTTCATCGGCCGGCTCAACCCCGCCCGCGTCGTCGAAGCAGTCGAGCCGCTCGCCTTCGGCAATCGCGGCGCCGTCCCGGCCCTGCTGCCCTACGCCCGCCCCGGCGACGTCTGCATCCACAACCACCCCTCCGGTCGGCTCGAGCCCTCCGAGGCGGACATCGCCGTCGCCAGCGAACTGGGCGGCCGCGGCGTCGGTTCCTACATCATCAACAACGACTGCACTGCGCTGCGCATCATCGTGCGCGCGCTGGAGCCGCCCACCCTTCAGCCGATCAGCGTGGGCAAGCTGGCCAACTGGCTCAAGCCGGGCGGCCGACTGGCCGAGCGCCTGGCCGGTTTTGAATACCGGCCTCAACAGATCGAGATGCTGCAGGCGGTCGGCGAGGCGTTCAATTCCGACGGCATCGCCCTGATCGAAGCGGGCACCGGCACCGGCAAGTCGATGGCGTACCTGCTGCCGGCGATCGCCTGGGCGATTCGCAACAATGAGAAGGTCGTCATCGCCACCGGCACGATCAATCTGCAGGAGCAGTTGATCGAGAAGGACATCCCGCTGCTGCTGCAGAATTCCGGCCTGCAGTTCGAGGCGACGCTGATGAAAGGCCGGAACAACTACCTCTGTCGGCGCAAGGCACAGTATCTGCGCGAGCATCCCGATTTTCTGCAAATCGGCGAGAAGGCCGCCCAACTGGCCGAGATCCAGGCCTGGATCCGCACCACCCGCACCGGCAGCCTGGAGGACCTGCCCTTCACCCCGGACCCCGAAGTGTGGGAGAGCGTGATGTCGGAGGCCGACAACTGCCTGCGGACGCGCTGCCCGTTTTACGATACCTGCTTTTTCTACACCGCCCGCCGCCGCGCCGCCCGGGCCCAGGTGCTCGTCGTCAACCACCACCTGCTGATGGCCGACATGGCGATCCGGGCCGAAACGGAGAACTACTCGGCGACGGCCGTCCTGCCGCCGTACCAGCGGCTGATCGTGGACGAGGCGCACAATCTGGAAGAGGTCGCCACCAGCTACTTCGGCGTGCGCGTCAGTCGCGGCAGCCTGGCCTACTGCATGCGGCGTCTGTTCAACACGCGGCGCAACGATGGGTTGCTGATCTGGCTCGCCGGCCGGATCCACAACGGCGAATACCCCGTGGCGCCCCAGCAGCACGATGAACTGCTGCTCAAGCTCGGGCGCGATCTGCCGCTCCAGCACCACGAGCTGCTGACGGCGATGGAGGAGGCGACCGGCCGGTTGGCCGAAGCGCTCGAGCGCACGGAGCGGACGCCGCTCCACCAGCCGCTCGAGATCAAGCGCCGGATCAAAACCGAGGATCTGGCGGGGCCGTTCTGGCGCGAGGAAATCGATGCGCCGCTGCGCGCCGTCGTCACCGCCGCGCGCCCGTATCTGGAGAACCTGCGCGCCGTCGGCCGCGCGCTCCTGCCCTTCCTGGAGGAGGCGTCGCCGGAACTGGCCACGCCGTTGCTTGAGCTGCAGTCCAGCCTGAACAAAGTCGAGGCGGCGATTGGGCGGCTGATCAAGTTCCTGGGCAGCGCCGAGGGACAGTGCCGCTGGATCGAGTATCGCCGTCGGCCGGGCGGCCGGCTCCCCGACGTGACCTATTGTCTCGCTCCGCTCAACATGGCCGCCGAACTGCGGGAGAATCTGCTGCGTCGATGCCGGACGGTCGTCATGACCTCGGCCACGCTGACGGTCGATCAGCGTTTCGATTATCTGCTGCGCCAGATCGGCGCCGAGGACCCGCTGCAACTGGGGCTGATCGGGCCGACGGCGGCGGAGGCGAGCGCGTCCGCCGCGCCGGGCGGCGAAGAGCTGGAGCCGCCGCCGGCCGAACCGTTCGCCGAAAACGCGACCTCCGCGGCCGAGATCATTGAGCTGATCCCCCCACTCCCCTCGGATGCCTCCGCTGAACCCGATGAGTTGCCGCCGCCGCGCGCCCGCCCGTTCCGGGCCCTCATCCTGGCGACGCCGTTCGATTATGAACGGCAGGTCTACGTGGGGGTGCCAATGGACATGGCGGAGCCGACCGACCCTCGCTTCGAGGAGGCCTTGACCGGCTTCCTCGGCCCGACGCTCGAGATCTCGCGCGGCCGCGCCTTCGTCCTCTTTACCTCCTATGCCTTGCTCGGGCGGGTGTTTGACCGGCTGGCGCCGGGGCTCGAGGCGCGCGGCTATCCCTGCCTGCGGCAGGGGACGATCGGGCGCTCGATGCTGACCGAAGCCTTCCGCAACGAAATCGGCTCGATTCTGTTCGCCACCTCCAGCTTCTGGGAGGGGGTCGATGTGGCGGGCGAGGCGCTCAGTTGCCTGGTGCTGACGCGATTGCCGTTCAAGGTGCCGGGCGATCCGCTCACCGAGGCGCGCATTGAGGATCTCCGCCGGCGGCGGCTGGATCCGTTTTATCATCTGGTGATCCCGCAGGCGGTCATCAAGTTCCGCCAGGGTTTTGGCCGGCTGATCCGGACGAAGACCGACCGCGGCGCCGTCCTGATCTGCGATCCCCGCGTCGCGACGCGGCGCTACGGCCAGATCTTCCTGCGCAGCCTGCCGACGCAGCGGATCCATTTCGCGCGCCAGAGCGAACTGCTCGATGCGCTGCGAACGTTCTATGATGACCAACCGGGTCGAGACGACGACTGACTTGGCGGTCGCGCACAGCGTGAGAGCCCGCGCAGCGGGCACTTGGAGTAAAGCACCGGGTGCAGGCCGCAGGCCAAACCCTGTGTCCGTCCGGTGAGAAGCCGAACCCGAGGAGCGGGTGGCCGGAAATCCTTCCCAGGGAGGCGATCTTCCATGGGGCAATCCTACTGCAATCTCCTCTATCACATGGTGTTCGGCACGAAGCACATCAGGCCATTTCTGACAGACCCTGACATCCGGCGTCGACTTCATTGCATATCTTGGCGGCATAGTCCGCGAGATGAACGGTATTGCGCTGTGTATCGGTGGAACCGAGGACCACGTGCACATCTATGCCAAGATGCATCAGGACTTTTCTGTCTCCACGATGCTTCGCACGATCAAATCAAAATCGTCAGGCTGGGTGCATCGCACGATCCCTGAACTCGGGGAGTTTCAATGGCAGAATGGCTACGCCTGTTTCACGGTCAGCCAATCCGGAGATGCCAAGCTTGCGTGCTACATTCAGCGGCAGGAGATTCATCATCACGCCCGGAGTTTTCGCGACGAGCTGATCGCCTTGCTCAAAGCGCATCGGGTCGAATTCAGGGAAGCGTTCCTTCAGTGATCTAACACTCAGCTTACAGAGCGTTCGCTTTGTTCCGGTCACCCGCTCCGCGGCTTGGGTTTGCGATGAGCGGGTGCGCTATCCCTGTGCACGGCCAAACATGCGTTGGATGAGGCCGGCGGGGCGGTCGGCGGTGGTCCAGGCCGGCCATCGATTGGATTCCAGATAGCTCGCGGTGGCCGCTTGCAGGTCCGCGCGGAGCGGTTCGGCCCAGGCAGGCCACTCCCCATTCAACTCAGCATGCAGCGCCGCCGCGGCGGACCGGATCTCCTCGGGCGTCGGCGGGCGGGCCTCATCGGCGAGGCCGTAGAATCCCCCCAGGCGGTCGGCGGGG
>MVZB01000196.1 GCA_002068205.1 candidate division BRC1 bacterium ADurb.BinA292 | reverse complement strand
CCGCCCCGGCCGTGATGCCGAACAGCTCCATCCAGCCGCGCAGCAGGTAGAGATACAGCGGCGGATTGGTATCGACCAGCGCCCCGCGCAGGATTCCCCCCTCCGCGAAGGCCATCACGACGGAGTAATTCTCATCGAGCCACAGCTCGTAGCGGCCGATCGCCGCGAACCGCAAGGCCGCCGCCAGCAACAGCACGGCGCCGGGCGCCAGGAGCTCGCGCAACGGCCGTTTCATCCAGGACCGCCACAAATGCAGAACCGGCCTGGCATGTGCCCGGGCCGGTTCCATTTCAAGTCGAAGGGTTGAAACGCGCGGCTACCAGCGATAGTGCGCAAACGCCTTGTTCGCTTCGGCCATGCGGTGCACGTCCTCGCGCTTTTTGACCGCCGAGCCGGTCTTGTTGTAGGCATCCACCAGTTCATTGGCCAGGCGCTCGGCCATCGTCCGCTCGCCGCGGCCGCGCGCCGCCGCCAGCAGCCAGCGGAACGCCAGCGTCTGGCGCCGTTCGGGCCGGACCTCCACCGGAACCTGGTAGTTCTGACCGCCGACGCGCCGGCTTTTGACCTCCACCAGCGGCTTGAGATTCTCGATCGCCTGGGTGAACACATCGAGCGGCTGGATTTCCTCGTTCTTCAGCCGTTCGCCCACGCGCTCCATCGCCGTGTAGACGATCTTTTCCGAAACGCTGCGTTCGCCGTCGTGCATCACGCAGTTGATCAGCTTGGCCACCTGAACGCTGTTGTAACGCCGATCCGGCGCGATGTCGCGAACGAGACTGCCCTTCTTTTTCCGGCTCATGCCCTGTTAACCTCTGGTCTTTCCGCGTTGGATGCGCCGCCCTCGGCGGCGGCAAAACTCAATCGTTCCGGCCCGTTATTTCGGCCGCTTCGTCCCATACTTCGACCGGCTTTTCTTACGGTTGGCGACCCCTTGGCAGTCCAGCACGCCGCGCAGAATGTGGTAGCGGATGCCCGGCAGGTCCTTGACGCGGCCGCCGCGGATCAGCACGATCGAGTGCTCCTGCAGGTTGTGCCCCTCGCCCGGGATGTAGGCCGTCACTTCGTGGCCGTTGGTCAGCCGCACGCGCGCCACCTTGCGCAGCGCCGAGTTGGGCTTCTTCGGCGTCGCCGTATACACGCGCGTGCAGACCCCCCGTTTTTCCGGGCAGCCCTGCAACGCCGGCACCTTGTTTTTCTTTACGACGCGGTTGCGCGATTTGCGGACCAGTTGATTGATCGTCGGCATGCCTGAACCTGTTCCGATTGACTGTGGAGGGGAATTCCCCGCTTCTGCGTCGCCGGTGGATGAAGACGCGTAGTCCGCCCTCCGTACCCACCACGGCCCGCAAAACGCGCTATTTAAGCGGCCCGGCCCGTCGAAGTCAAGGCCAAAAAGGCTCCCGGCCAACGCGATGGCTGCGCCGGCCCTACTCCGCCAGCGGCGACGGGCCGGGCGCGTGATCGGGATCGCCCGCCTTGCGTTTGCGCCAGTAGAGCTCCACCCACAGCACCTTGACGAAGCACGCCACCGGCACGGCGATGATCATCCCGCCGATCCCCGCCTGCGCCCCCACCGCCAGCGCGAACATCACCGCCAGCGGATGCAGGCTCGCCCCGCGCCCCACCACGAACGGCTGCAAGACGAAACCCTCGATCATCTGGATGATCGCGAACCCGCCCAGCAGAATCGCGCCCCGCACGCCGCGGTCCCCCCAGGTTTCCAGGTCGCCGGTGAAGAGGATCCACAGCATCGCCGGCAGAAAACCGGTCACCGGTCCGAGGTACGGAATGAAGTTGATCAGCCCGGCGAAAAATCCGACGAGCACCGCATATTGCCGCATGCCGATCGCAAACAGCAGCACCGTCGTCAGCGTGCCGACGCAGAGGCAGACGATGAGCTGACCGCGCAGAAACCCGCCCACCGATCGGTCGCCCTCCTTCAGGATCCGCCACCAGCGTTCGCGGTTCTTCTCGGGCAGCATCGTGTGGATCACGCCGGGGATCTGGTCCATGTCGACCAGATAGTAGAACGCGATGATGACGACGAAGATCAGCAGGACGACGAAGCCGCCGATGCCCGCCACGATGTTGTAAATCACCTGGATGAACTGGCGCAGGACGGAGAACGAGCCTTCGGCCACCGTGCCCGCCGCGCCGCCAAGATGCGAGAGCACCTCGCTGACCTGCTGGTCGAGCTGCGCCAGGTTGGTGTCGAACCAGGCGACGATCGCGGCGCGCGTGTCCGCATCAATGTAGCGCGCGGTCAGCTCGTCGAAAATGATCGGCAGATTCTCCCGCAGCGCGTGATACGCCAGTTGCATCTGCTCGTAAAGCACCGGCGCCAGCAGCGTCAGCACGCCGCCCAGCGCCAGCAGGATGCCGACGAACAGGATCAGGATCCCCGCGATCCGTCCCAGCTTCAGCTTGCGCTGGACGAACGTCACGATCGGATGAAAGACGTAGGCGACGATCAGCGCCAGCGCGAACGGCGCGATCACATTGAGCACCCAGAAGATGATCGGCGCCAGCAGCCGCAGCGCCATCACGCCGATCGCCGCCGTCACCAGCCAGAACAGCACCTTGAGCCACGGCAGGGCCGGCTTGAGTTCGTTGGAGAAGTTCATGCGGATTCCTTCCCGCGTCGGCTGGGTGCGGCGGGCGCGACGTCTGGCCGGTGTGCGCCAGATTAGTTAATAACCGGCTCGAATTCACCCAAAACCGGACAAGCCCGGCAACGCCTCGTCCCTCCTATTCGCCCCCTCCCTCTACCGCCGCCTTCACCCCGGCCAGGTCCTCCGGCACGCCGAAGTTCACCCCCCGCAGCTCTTTGTTGATCCGCCGCAGCAAGCCCGTCAGCACCTTGCCCGACCCTGCCTCGACAAACACCTCCGCCCCCGCGGCGGCCATCGTCTCCACCGATTCGGCCCAGCGCACGCACGAGACGATCTGCTCCTCCAGCCCCTGGCGGATCGCCTCGGGCCGGCTGACGAACTGCGCGCTGACGTTCGCCACAAACCTGCACCGCGGCTCGTTCAGCGCCACGCCGGCCAGCGCCTCCTTCATCGCGTCGACCGCCGGCCGCACCAGCGGCGAATGAAACGCGCCGCTGACCGGCAGCCGCACCGACCGCCGCGAGCCCGCTTCCTGCGCCAGCCGCACCGCCTCCTCCACCGCCGCCGGGTCGCCGCTGACGACAATCTGGCCCGGTGAATTCCAGTTGGCCGGCACCACCACCCCCTTGGCGCTCGCCTGCTCGCAGATCGACTTGACCACGTCGTCCTCCAGGTTGAGGAGCGCCGCCATCGTTCCGGGCCGCGCCTGGCCGGCCGCATACATCGCCTTGCCGCGCACCTCCACCAGCCGCAGGCCGGTCTCGAAATCGAACACCCCCGCCGCGTAGAGCGCCGAGTATTCCCCCAGCGAGTGGCCGGCCACCATCGCCGGCTCGATCCCCGCGGCGCGCAGCACCGCCAGCGCCGCCGCCGAGCTCACATACAGCGCCGGCTGCGTGTGGACCGTCAGCTTCAATTCATCCTCCGGCCCCTCGAAGCACAGCTTGCTGAGCGCGTAGCCCAGCACCGCGTCGGCGCGGTCGAACAGCGCCCGCGCCTCGGCGGACTGCTCGGCCAGCGCGCGGCCCATGCCGACGGCTTGCGATCCCTGGCCCGGAAAAATCATGGCGATTGTTTTCATCATGCGCTTGTGCTCCAATGCCCCGAAAATCCCCAGAAATGGGAGTGGCGGCGCCCGTTCGCGGCGCGTCGCGCCGCCGCCGGGCGGCTTGCCCGCAAATCCCCCACAGGGTGACAAAATGCCCAGCGACCGTCAAATACATCCGCGTCCGATTTCCGCCCCCCTACTCACCCTCCTCGCGCTGGCGGTCCTGGCCGGCTGCGCCCGCGGGCCCAAACACGAAGGGGATGCCGCTGCCGACTGGATCGCCCATAACCTCGTCAAGCTGATGGGGGGCGAAGACGCCCTGGCGGACCTGCGCTTCCTGAGCTTCGACTTTGTCGTCCGCGAGAACGGCGCCGTCACCCTCCGCCGCTCGCATCTGTGGGACCGGCGCAAGGGCTATCACCGGCTGGAGGAACTGCGCGGCAACCAGCTGCACGTCACGCTGATGGACGTCGATACGCGCGAGGGGGCCTCGTTCGTCCAGACCGAGGACGGCTTTGTCGACACCACCACGCCCGAAAGCCTCGCCGCCGCCTTCGATAGTTTCACTCACGACACCCACTGGCTGCTGGCGGCGACCCGGCTGCTTGAACCGGGGACGAAACTCGAATACCTCGGCCAGCAGCCGGTTGCCGACCGCTCCTTCGAAACGCTCAAGCTGAGTTTCATCCCCGGCGACGAGCTCACGCCGCAAGACGCCTACTGGTTCCACCTCTCGCCCGAGGACGGGCTGCCGTGGGGCTGGTCGGTGGCGCCCGATCGGCCCGACGCGACGCCGACGGTCTTTCAGTGGACCGAATGGCAGGAAGTCGGCGATTTCAAACTGCCGGTGCGGTTTGAAGAGCAGGGCGCCGCGCGCCAGATCGTGATCGATAAGCTCTATTCGCCCGCCGACGTGCGCACGATCGTCTTCGCCCAGCCCGACGCCCCCACCGGCGTCATCCCCCGCTGATCTACCGACAATTTTCCGTTCCTCGTCCGCGGCTCTCGAAATGGCCTTTCAGCTTTTTCGCCCCCCCTTCCAGCCCCGCCGACCAAAATCGTTGGCATGCGGGCGCGGCCTGGGGGTAGCTTGATGGGTTGGGACGCGCGCCCACCGATTCGCCCGATCGACACCCCACGCGAAAGACGTAACTCGCCGTGACTTCCAAGACCGGCCCCAGCGGCATCCTCCTGATCGACAAGCCGCGGGGCATGACCTCTTACGATGTTGTTGCAGTGGTGCGCCGCCTCGCCGGCACGCGTGCCGTCGGCCACGCCGGCACGCTCGATCCGATGGCCGGCGGCCTGCTGGTCCTCTGCCTCGGCCGGGCGACGCGCGTGGCCCAGTTCCTCAGCGGCCTGGACAAGGTCTACACGGGCACGATCGTCCTGGGGGCGATCAGCTCGACCTACGACGCCGAAGGGGATATCCGCGAGCAGGACCGGCCCGTCCCCGAGGAGGAATCGGTCGTGCGCGCGGCGATGGCGCGCCAGCTCGGCCCCGGCGTCCAACTGCCGCCCCCCTACTCGGCCGTCAAGGTCCGCGGCCGCAAACTGTATGAATACGCCCGCGCCGGCGAGCCCGTTCCGCGCAAACCGCGCAACGTCCATATCTGGCGGTTCGATCTGATCCAGTATGATCCGCCGCAGGCGCGTTTCGAAGCCCGTGTCGGCTCGGGCACCTATATCCGCTCGATGGCGCACGACCTGGGCCTCGCCCTCGGCTGCGGCGCCTACCTCAGCCGCCTGCGCCGGACCCGCGTCGGCGCCTTCGGCGTCGATCAGGCCATCCCGCTGGCCGAGCTGCGCGCCGATCCCGATCTGCTGCCGGCCCGCCTGCTCGGCGTCACCGAAGCCCTGACCCACCTGCCCAAGGTGACGATCCAGCCCGAGGCCGAGCGCCTCGTCGCCACCGGTCGGAGCTTCACCACCGGCCACATCCTGGAATTCGAGGGGATCCTCAACCCGGGTCAGCCCGTGCTGGTGATCGATACCCAGGGCCGCGCGCTCTCGATCGTCCGCCCCGAGCCCGACGAGCAGTTGACGGAGACGCCGGTGCTGGGCGCCACCGCCATGATTTTCCGGCCGCTGCGGGTCCTCGCGCCGGCCTGACGTTTCGCCCCGGACCCGGTGAAAGGCGCCGATGGCCGAATCGCACCCCGCCACCGTCCCCCGCGCCGCGTCCGCGCGCCCGGCCCGCTGGCTGTCGGGGGCGATGCTGGCCCTCGCGATCGCGCTGCTCGCCTGGCTCAGCCTGGGCCTGGCGCCGCGCTGGCGGGCCAGCCTGGACTACCCGTTTCAACTCGACGCCGAGGAAGGCTTTCTCCTCAACCAGGCCGTGCGGCTGGCTCAGGGACGCGGCATTTACACGCCCATCGATCAGCCGCCGTATCTGGTCGGCAATTATCCGCCGCTCTATCCCGCGCTGTATGCCCTGGTTCACGGCTCCCGCGCGCGGCCGGCCAGCCTGCCCGTGGGCCGCGCCATCGTCCAGGCGGCGACGGTCCTCTCGGCGCTGCTGCTGGCGCTCATTGCCTGGCGCGCGACGCGTCGTCCGGCGCCCCTGCTGCTTGCCCCGGTCCTTTTCCTGGCGGCCTATGAGGTGCATCACTGGTCGGCGTTCGCCCGCGTCGATCTGCCCGCGCTGGCGCTTACGCTGGCCGGCCTGGCGCTGTTTCTTGAAGGGCGGCGGCCGGCCCATCTGGTCGCCAGCGCCCTGTTGTTCGTCGCGGCCGCCTACACCCGCCAGACGGCTGTGATGGCGCCGCTGGCCT
>MVZB01000195.1 GCA_002068205.1 candidate division BRC1 bacterium ADurb.BinA292 | reverse complement strand
GCCGCTGATGGGCCCGCCGCCGCCGCCGCGCGATGAGGCGACCACCGAGCCGCTCATTTTCCGCTTCGATGCGCCGGCAACCAGCACGCTCCGCGCCGACGAGCCTGCGACGGGCGGCCTGGCGCACGACGACGCGCCATCCACCCTGGGGCTGGGCGTCTCGCCGCTGGAGCCGCCGGAGGCGCCCGACGCATGACGCGCTTGCTCCTGCTGACCCTGCTCTATCTGTTCATCGCGCTGCCGATCGAGGTCATCGTCCTGCCGACCCTGCAGGGGTTCAGTCCGCACGGCTGGCATTTTCTCTATCACTGGCCGTTGCTGGCGCTGCCGGCGCTGTTGCTCGGATTTCTGCGCGGCGAGATCGCCGGCATGCTGATGGGCGTCGTGGCGGCACTGCTGGTCTGCTTCTCCCAGCCGCCCAACAACAGTCTGGGGGCGATGATCGTCGGTCTCAGCCTGACGGGCTATCTGGCGGGTCAGGCCGCCCGCCGCGGGCGGTTCACCAGTTTCGCCTCGCGCTGGCTGCTGCTGCTGGGCCTGTTGATGCTGAACCAGTTCGTGTCGGGGCTGGTGCGCCGGCTGTTCTGGGTCTACGCGCCGCTGGCGATGCCGTGGGAGCATCCGTTCGGTTTGATCCTGACCAGCCTGCTCGGCGCGCTGATCTTGAAGTGGGCCGCGCCGCGGTTCAAACTCGCCTTGTCGGCCGACGACGACCGGATCACGCCGCCCGCGCAGGGGCTGCGGAGGACGCGATGAGAAGCCTGACCGCCAACGAGAAACTGCTGGTGGTGCTGACGGTGTCGGCATTGCTCTGGCGCGGCCTGTTCTTTCCGGTAACACAGGGGGCCTACACCGACGGCATCCTGCAGATCGACGCCTTCCGTCAGGGCCTGACGTTCTGGCCGCCGCTCTACGGATTGTTGTCGCGGTTGTTCGTCTGGCTTCCCGGCGTCGGTCTGGAGGGTTCGGCGCGCATTGTCTCCTGGCTGGCCGGGGCCGCGGTCGTGCCGGTCTTGTTCGCCATGGCCCTGCGGCTGTTCGGGCGGCGCGCCGCGATTTACGCCGCCGTGGTATGGCTCGTCAGCCCGATGGCGCTGCGCTGGAGCGTTCAAGTCATGACCGACATGACGGCGACGGCGCTGTGGAGCGCGGCGCTGGGCGCGCTGCTGCTCGCCTACGAACAGGCGCTGCCTGAACTGTTCCCCTCCCCTCCCCGGGGCGCGCCGTCGCCGCGGCGGACCTTCGAATGGCTGCTGATCGGCTCGCTGCTCGGCACGCTGGCCACGCTGACGCGCTATCAGGGAATCCTCCTGTTGCCGCCGATGGCCCTGGCCTCAGCCCATCTGGACCGGGTTCTGCGTCACCGGAATCCGAGTGGAACGGAACGCCGGACCTGGTGGGGGCTGCTCCCCTGGGTCGCGGTGCCGCTCTGGCTGCTGCGCCAGGGTCCCGGCCCGCTGGAAAATCATTTTCGCCAGATCGGCGAACGCGGCTCGCAATTGGACTTCTTCCAGACGCTCTACGGTGTCTATTGGCTGCAGTTCGAGGAGTTCCTGCGGGCATTGCCCGTTTTCCTGACGCTGGGCATCACCGGCTTCCTGCTTTACGGGCTGCTGCGCACGCGCTGGGAGACGGCGCGGCTGCGCTGGTTCGGCTGGCTGGCGCTCTATCTGATGCTGGCGATCCTCGCGCTCCAGTCGGTCTTCTCGTCGTTTCAGGCGCGCTATCTGCTGCCCCTCCTGCCGCTGGTTTGCCTGTTCGCCGGCCACGGCTTCGCCACGCTCGACCGGCACGTCAAGCGGCGCCCGGTCTACTGGGCCGTGGCAGGGGCGGCCCTGGGTTACTCGCTGCTGATGGCCCTGCTGGTGGGGGTGTGGCAGGGCAGCCCGTTTCTGGACCTCAAACAGGCGGCGCTCTACATCAATGCACAGGAAGATCTGCGCGCCGACGCGCGCGTCTACACCAACGAGCTTTACAACGCCGATATTCAAGGAGCAAAGCTCAGATTCTGGCTGAACGACCGCGAGGTCTATCTGGAGCCGGCGACGGCGGCGCTGATGCAGGGCTCCTTGCGCGATAATCCTCCCCCCAGGGAGGGTGATCTGCTGGTGCTGTCGAGCGCCTACGGCGGCGGAATCGCTCCCTACCGGTCGTTGATCGAGAACCTGCAACAGCAGGGGATGGCCCGCGTGCGGAGGCGGTTCCCCCACCGTCTGATTCCTTTCCTGCCGGACATCATGGCCGAGCCGGGGACGCATCAGAATCCGCTGGCGCTGGTGCTGCGCTACCGGATGCAGGTCTTTGAGACAACGGTCATGGAGATCACGGCCGCGCCGCAGCGGCGGCTGGAGAACCCCCCGGCGCCCCCCTTGCCGGAGCCGCAACTGCCCGGCCCTAACCGCGAAACCCTGCAGCGGATCGAATCGCTGAGCCGGGAGATTGACGCCTTGCGCGGCGCCGCGGACCGGCCCGGCACCGCGACGGAGCCGGGCTCATGAGGCGCGCAGCCCTGGCCCTGGCCCTCGTTCTCACGATGCCGTTCCCGCTGGGGGCCGCGCCGGCTGCGCTCCAGGATACGGTGAGCACCGCCCCCCTCAGCCGGCAGGCCGCCGAGCTCATGCGCGACTGGCTGGCCGGCCAGGATCCCACGGCGCGGCCCGTGCAGCCGGAGCTGGAAGCCTGGCGCGATTACATCGCGACGACCATGAATCTTGAACCCGCGCGGCAGGAAGAGGCCCTGCGCGAGCTGTCGGAAACGACCGATGATCCGCTGCTGCGCGGAGTGATCCTGCGCACGATCAGCGAGAATCCCTTGTTCCAAAGCCGGCAGGCGGAATTCATCCGCCGCTACGGGTTTTACGCCAACTGGTTCAACCGACTGGTCTTTTCCGGATGGCGCGCCGTCCAGGGCAACGTGCAGGCCGGGCTGCAGCTTGGCGTCGACGCGATCTTCAGTTTTTTCCGCCCCTCGGCCGCCGATGCTCTTGACCGGCGCGCTTATGCCCTGATGCGCGAGGCGGAAACCCTGCGCCAGAGCGGCGCCGCGAATCAGGAGGCGCTGCGCGAGTTGGAACAGGCGGTTGACCGGGCACTGGCTGAAGCCGACATGGAACGCGCGCAATGGGCGCTGGAGGCGGGTCGGCCCGAGGTGGCGGCGTTTTACGCGCGCCAGGCCAGCGGCTTGCAGCCGGAGTGGTCCGGCGCCGCTGCACTGGCGCGCACGGCCGAGGCGGAGGCGGCCCGGCTGCGCCGCGAGGCGGTCGCATCGGCTCAGGTCGGCTATCCCGACCGCGCGCCGCCGGTTGACCTGACGCCGCCCGATCATCTGCGCGCCCTGCTTTTGGGACAACCGACGACGGGAACGGCGGCGCTGGCCGCGGCGGCCGTGGCGGCGTTGCCCAAACCGGGCCAGAGTCAGTCGACGCGGATGCGCCCGTGGGCCCGCCTGATCGAGGAGCATGCGCAGGCGCCGCCGGCCGAGCGCCGCTGGCTGGAGGCTCTGCGCGCTTCGGCCCAACACAATCCGGACGTCCGCCTGGAACGGGCCGAGGATCGCCGGCGCGGGGCCGTCTGGCGTTTCATTTTCGTCGGGCCCGAACACGCGCGCGAGCGAACCTACAAGGCGGCTACGTGGATGACGACGGCCCTCGATGCCATGGAAAACGTTGGCTTGTTCTATGTGTTTGAGGTGATCGGCCGGGCCGGTTACGCCCTGTTCGCCCGGCCGGTGCCGGCCGAAGAGGTCGCCGATGCGCAGGCCGCCTGGCTGCGGCTGGCGCAGGAACCTTATGGCGCCGAAGGCCAACGCATCGCGCGGGAGCTGGCGGAATACTATCTTGACCAGCAGCGATTCGAGCAGGCGCGCGAGCTGGAACAGTCCGCCGGCGCCCAACCGGGGCGACTGCGCAAGCTCAACCGGGCGGAGGCGCGCTGGCTTTTGACCCAGTCGCAGCAATTGCCCGATGGACCCTTGCGCGAGGCCGCGCGCGAGGAGGCGCGACGCCTCGCCCCGGAATTGAAACCCGACAAGACGCCCGTGCGAAAGGCGGCGGCCGAGCCGGTCGAAATCGAATCCAACTGGGATCGAGTCAGCGACCTGGTCGGCGTCGCGGCGCCCGCCCATCTGCCGGGCAACAGCGACTGGTTCGATCGCAACCCGGTCAATGGCGAAGCGAGCGGCCCGGTCTATTTCGAGACCCGCCCTACCGACGCCGACGTGACGATCCGCTATCCGGTCCGATTCGGCCGCCGGCTGCGGATTCACGAGGCGACCGTGCGGCGGGCCGCATTGCCTCCCCAGGTGAGCCGCTGGCTGGAATGGACGCTCGCCGAGCGCTCCGAGGCGGCCGAGACGATTGAGCAGTTGGATCGGCTGCCCATCCCCTTCGAAATCGAAGGCGGGGCCGGCCCGTCGGGAATCGACCTGTACCCCAGGCTTCTGCCGATCGAATCAAAGCCGGGCGAACTGGATCTGTACCGTTGAAATTGGCGGTGTTGGACGATAAAAACTTCTCAGCGGACGTGAAATCCAGTATATTGATCAGAGCGGGCTGACAAGCGTGCGCCTGACGAATCCATCGCCTCAGGAGCAGAGCCTATCGGGGCGACAAGTGGCTAAAGCGGAACGCGACACGTGCCGTTAATGGAGATGGCGGGGTGCGGATCGGGCGCCAGCCGGACTGCCGTCTCAGTCCAGGGGTCGAAGGAAAGCCTGTGGTCCGGAAGTCATCTGAAATCCTTCGCGAAAACAACGTTCTGATCCCGAGCGAGAGCTTGGGTTCGGAGCGTTACCTCGCGCTCTTCCGCGAGCTGACGCCGCTGATCGGCAGCACCGACCCCGAGGAGATTTGTGTTCGGGCGGGGGAGTTGATTGCGCGCCTGCTGGGGGTCGAGGCCTGTTCGCTGATGCTGGTGGACGGCGCCGAAGGCGATCTGCGGCTGGTGGCGGCGACGCATATTGCCCCGGAACATTGGCCCAGGGTGCGCACCGCGCTGGACGAGGGGATCCTGGGCGAAGTGGTCCGCGCGGATCAGGCCGTGCTGATCGTCGGCGCCGCGGAATTTCGCCGGATCTTCGGCCGGGCGCCCGAGGCCCGCTATCGCACGCCGAGCTGCGTGATCGTGCCATTGCCGATCCAGGGGCGTCCCGGCGGCGTGATCAACGTGGCGCATCCCACCGAGGACCGGCTGTTCCACCAGCGCGACGTGGAGTTGCTGCGCGCGGCGGCCGGACTGATCGGCGCCGCCCTCGCCAACGCCTTCCAGCACCAGGAAACCCTCAAGCTGCAGCAGAACCTGGAAGATATTTTCAGCAGCCTGCATGTGGGGATCGTCACCGTCGACGAGAACGGCCGGATCCGACACACCAATCAGCGGGCGCGGCGGATGTTCGGCCATACCAGCCGCGAATGTCTGGCGGAGCTTGAGGATCTGCTGCCCGAGGAAGTCGCGAGCCTCTGCCGGCGCCTGATCGAGCAACTCGGCTCGGGCCAGGAGATGGTGCAGGAGCCGGTGCGGACGACGGTGAACGCCCAGCCGCTAAAGCTCGAAGTGACGGTCAGCAGCCTGAGCGGCATCGCCGGTCAGGGCAATGACGCATTGGTCTTGTTCCACGACATCGGGCAGGAGGAGGAGGTGCGGCGCCTGCGCGAGTCGGAAAAGATGAAACGGGGCTTCCTGGCGATCATCAGCCATGAGCTGCGCACGCCGATCTCGGTGATCAACGGATCGCTGCCGATGATCGACGTCAACGGCGGACGCGAGGTGACGAACGAGACGCTGAGCCAGGTTCACCGCCTGCTGCGCAAGAATTCGCAGCGCCTGTGCGACGTGGTCAATGCGATCCTGGACGTGACGGAGATCGAAAGCGGCACGCTGCAGCTTTCGTTGCGCCAGGTGGATCTGCCGTCGATGATCGAGGACATTCTGGCGGTGCAGGCCGAAAGCGCGTCGCTCAAACGCGTGACATGGGACGTGCGCTTTGATTCCAACCTGTCGCGGGTGATCGCCGACAAGCGCCGGCTGCGCCAGGTCCTGACCGAAATGGTGGCCAACGCGATCAAGTTTTCGCACTCGGACCAGAAGATCAGCATCCTGACGCGCGTGCAGCCGCCGTGGGTTGAAATCGACATCAGCAATCGGGGGGTGCGCATCGAGCCGGAATGTCGCCGGACCATCTTCGAGAAGTTCCAGCAGGGGGATCAATCGACCACGCGCGTGGCCGGCGGCTGCGGACTGGGGTTGTTCCTGGCGCGCAACATCCTGCAGCTCCACGGCGGCAGCATCGAGCTGCTGGAGACCGAGGGGGATTTGACCACCTTCCGCATCCGGCTGCCATTGCCGACGGATGAAGAGATCTCCGCCCATGAAATGACGGACGCCCATCGCCAGCCCACCTGCGCGACATGATCGCTCCGCCGGCGGCGGCACATTCCACTCGCGAGGGC
>MVZB01000194.1 GCA_002068205.1 candidate division BRC1 bacterium ADurb.BinA292 | reverse complement strand
GAGGGTGGCCGCCGCGCCCGCCGGCAACGATCAGCTACTTTTTCTTGAACACGCCGATCGAATACAAGTAATAACCCAGCACCGTCAGAATCGCCAGCACGGTCACGATTTCGGCCGCATAGACGGCGTTGGCGCCCTTGAGAAAATCCATCCCTCAACTGCTCCGGCTCAGTAATCCTGGAACGAGACGACGCGTTCGACGCCGCGCGGTTTGAACTGCGGATTGGGATACTCGATCATCCGCTGCAGTTCCTGCTGGCGCGCCCGCGCCTGATACATCTGCAGAAATGCGGTCTGGACGATTTCCCGCGCCTGATCCCGGGTGTATTGGTCCATGATCAGCATCTTCTCGAAATTCGACGCGGCCGTCTTGGCGATCTCCATCATGCGCAGCATCTCCTGCTGCAGCGTCTCGCGCGAACGCGGCGCCTGCATCCGGCGGATCCGGGCGCCGATCTCGGTGATCGAATCGCGCAGGTCCGTGGGCGAGCGCACGCCCAGGATTGACGTCGCCCGCGCCTGCCCCTGCGGCCCGATCACCAGCTCCAGCAGCGTGTTCGCCCCCATGTCGAGCACCGGCGCGAACGCCCGGATCTGATCCGACAGCTCGACCATCAGGTCGTTGAGCGCCGCATCGAACTCGCGCTCCTCCAGGTTCTGCTCGATCTCATCCAGCACGGCCCACGCGTCCTTCGCGTTCTGATAGCTGGGGCGATACTTGCCGGCCTGGTAGTCGATCTGCGCGTACTTCAGTTTGCGTTCGACCTCCGCCAGCTTATTCGGCATGTAAAGCGCCGCGCCGCGCTGCTCCAGCTCGGTCATCCGCTGGCTCATGTCGAGCACCAGCGCCTTCAGCACGTCCGGGGTCAGCTCCATCAGCGCGATCAGCTTGGCCTCGACCAGGTCGACCTGCTGCGCATAATCCTCGTAGTCGTGCGGATCGAACTCCATCCGCAGGCGATTCATCTCGGCCAGCAGCGACGCCAGATCCTGCGTCTGATAGTAGCCGGCGCCCTTGCGCTGGGCGTCTTCGACGCGGGCCGCCAGGCTGGCCATGCGCGTCTCGAAGCCGTCGCGCCGCGCGTTGACCGCTGCTTCCTCGGCCTTCACCAGCGCGTTCCAGGCATGCTGTTCCGCCAGCCGGAAGCGCCCCTCGGCCATCATCTCGCGGGCATATTTGGCGCTCACCATCGCGTCGGCCAGGCGGGCGTTTTCAAACTCCCATCCCTCGAACCGCTTCGCCTTGGCGATCGCGTTCTCCGCCTCGATCACCTTGGCATACAGCGCCTCGTGGGCCTGCTGCACCGTCTGCGCGCCGACATCGACCGCCTCGCGATACTGCCCCTGATCGTAAAGCGTCTGCAAGTTGCGCCGGATCGCGAAGGCCCGGTCCAGTTTCTCCGGCGCGTAGCGGTCGGCCTCGGCTTCGCGCGCGTTGTTGATCAGCGTGTCGGCTTCGGCCATCAGCTCCTGCACCCACTGGCGCAGCGCATTGGTCGACGCTTCGGCGGCCAGGTTCTCCGCCTGGATCGCCGCCTCGATCGCGATGTGGCGACCCTCGGCCGCCAGCGCCTCCTGCGCCGCCTGCAACTCCACCAGCGCCTGCGTGAAGGCAATCGGCTCGTATTCCTCGGCCCGGTCGGCCTTGGCCTGCGCCAGCGCCTGCTGCGCGCTCTCGATCCGGTTGACCGCCACTCGTTCCAGTTCCTGCACCAGCACCTCGATCTGCGCCTTGGTGTCGGCCGTGCGCCGCACCGCCTCGCGATACTGTTCGGTCGCCAGCAGTTGCTTGCTCTGCTCCAGCATCTCGACCGCCTTGTCCATCTCGCTGGCCGCATACTGGCGGCCCCCCTGCCCCTCGTACTGCGAGAGCATGTTGGACAGGTCGAGGATCGCGTTGTGCGCGACGACGCGGAACGTCTGCTGGCGCACGTCCTCCGCCTCGCTGGCCACGTCGCGCGCGATCTCGATCGCCCGGTCGAAGTCCTTCTCCTCGCGCTGAAGCTGCGCCATCCCCAGATTCACCCGCGCATTGTTCACCCGCCGCCGCAGCTCCTCCTTGAGCGCCTGCTTGGCGTTCTCCAGCGCCAGCGCGTCGCCTTCCCACGGGCCGGGAATCTGGCGCAGGAAGATATGCTCCATCTTTTCATAGACCCCTTCGGCCGTCGCCAGCTCGTCCGAAGCCGTCGTGATGTGCTGCTGCGCCAGATCGTCGAACTCCTGCAGGATGTTCTGTTCCTCCTCCAGGGCCCGGTCGCTGATCTCGCGCGATTCGACATACGCCTCCTGCTCATACTGCTCGCGCGCGTCGGCCAGCAGCGCCTCGAGCTGCTCGACCCGCCCCGGCAGGTAGCCGCGCGCCTCCATCGCCACCAGGCTGTTGATCGCCCCTTCCACTTCCTTGATCTTCGTCTCGGCCGCCACCCGCTTGGTCTCCAGGATCAGTTCCTCGACCTGCGGCTTGAGCTTGGGCGCCTGCGTCAGCACCGTGTCGTAGTTTTCCTCATAAAACTGGCTGACCAGATTCTCGAATTCCTTCGTGATCGCGCTGAACAAGTTGTAGGTGTAGGTCTCCGCCCCCAGCGTCGTCGCCTCGTCCAGCAGGTTCTCAATCTCGGTCAGTTGCTTGTCGCTCTTGACCTTCTTGGTCTGCTGGATCCCTTCCTGCTTCGTCTGACGCGCCTGATCGCGGATCGCCAGGGCCGTGCGGTAGTTGTACTCGCGCTCGATGTTGTCGCGAATCTGCGTAATCTGCTGGTCGATCTTGTTGATAAATTCAGGCGCGTGCTCCGGCGCCCCCTCGGCGATCAGCTCCTCCTTGAGCGATTCGGCCTCGGCCAGTCCGTCGGTCGCCTTCTTGCGCAGCGCGCTCAGCAGATACTGCACGTCGTCGACGACCTTGCCGAAGATCTGGATCGCCTTGTCGTACTTCTGTTTGCCGAACGCCTCGGTCCCCTCGACATTGTTCTCCTGAATCTGCGCGAACAGCTCGGCGTTCTCCTGCTGCGCCTGGTTCGTCCGCGCGCGGTCGATCCAGATGTTCGCCTGGTCCCGCAGGAAAATCGCGTGGGCCTCGGTCGTGCGCTGCAGCAGTTCCTTGCTCAGGCGCGCCGCCTCGGCCGACGACTCCTTGGCCGCCACCGCGTCGCCCTGATTCAACTGATTCTGCGTCGTATTGATCGCGTTGCGCGTCTGCTGCAGCAGCTCGGCCGTGTGCTGCTGCGCCTGCTTCTCCTCGGCCTCCTGGACCCGCTTCTCGGCCCCCCGGAGTCGGAAGGATGCCAGCGGTTTGTTGCAACCGGCCAGCGTCACCAGCAGCATGCCCAGGACCGCCAGCCCCAGCCCCTTGCGCAGCGAGTTCAGGCTCTTCACAACAGTCATCCTCCACAGCCATCAGGTCGGGAAAGCGGCCGCTCCGCGCCGCCGTCGGTCCGGCTTCGGGGCTTCCCGGGGCGCCATGGTCTCGCCCGCTACGGACGGGGATCTGGCCGGCGTGCGGCGCGCGTCAGCCAGCCACGGCGCGCGCAATGAACCGCCCGCCGCCTTCCATGGCCCCGCAAGTGTGGCCCATCAGCCCATAAACTTCCAGTCTGATTTGATCGCGGCGGGCCCCCGTTCATGCCGCCTTTTTCGCCGACCGGCCCCACCGGCCCTTGCCCTTGCCGGCCCCCTTGCCCGTCAGCAGCGCACGGTGCAGGTGCGGGTAATACCCCGACTGCATCACCTCCAGCGCGCCGAGCGTCCGCGTCATCCGGATATAGATCCGGTGCCAGGCGCTGATCAGGTTCGAGCGCTCGGCGGGCGACTGGCGTTGCAGGTGTTCCATCGTCACCGCGTTTTTCAGCATTTCGAGCATCTTGTCGCCGTCGAACATCAGCCCGGGCGTCAGCTTGTCGGAAATAACCCGGTAGAGGCGCGAAATCTCGCTCTTGAGCTGCAGGTAGGCGTTTTCATGCTCCTGGGTGATCGGCTCGCCGCTGAACGCCTTGAGGAAGACCAGCTTGGTCCGCATCCACAGCTCGAGCAGCTTCTTCGTCGTCTCGTGCATCTCGTCGACGTCTTGAGGATTCAGCGCCATCGCTTTTCCGCCCCCGCTCTAGTGTCGTCCCTCGTCCCTCGACCTCGTGATCGGCCCCCGAAGGCCGACCCAAGGTCTTTATTCTGGCCTCGTCTCCCGTTCCTCGTCCCCCGCCTCTCGAACGCCCTCGGTTCTTATGTCCCTTATGTCCCTAACGTCCCTTCAGTCCTTCTCCCTGCTAGAAGTACCGGCTCGACGCATTCCCGATCGGCTGGCCCGTGACCCCCGATCCCTGGCCCAGCGGATAGCCGCCCGTGATCCCGGGCGTGCCATAACCGCCCCCCGTCGTTCCCGTGTTGAACTCACCGCTCTGCGCCCGCATCAGCGACTGCGGATCGCTGAACGGCACCCACCCCTCCTGCACCGGCGGCCGCACTTCGGGCGGCTGCGGCGGGTGCGGAATATACAGATGATAGAACTCGCTGCGGATATCGTCGGGGTTGACGCGGTAGTTGCGCAGGAACCGGGCCGACCAGTCATTTTTGACCTTCGCGTCGCGCGCGTTGCGCCATTCCCGGTAGTTCGGCATCTCCACCGGACGCTCGGTCTCCACCTCCGCCAGCACAAACCCCGGACCCCCCTTCGGATCCGGTATCATCTGCCACGCCTTCTCGCGCGGCTGCGGCGTCCGCTGGTCGGTCCCCATGATCGTAAAGCCATAGAACTCCAGCGGCGTCAGATCTTCGGCCACCACCAGCGCCTTGACCATCTGTTCCTTGGCCCGCTGGCTCCCTTCGCCCAGCACGTCGTCGGCGAATTCCACCATCGCGAATTTGCCGTCGTTGGCCATCACGTCGCCGTGCGTGCCGTCGTCGTAAAAGTTCCCCTTTTCCGTTTCCGGCACCTTCAGCTCGACCGGCTCATCCAGCAGTTCCTTCGTCACGGCATCGCGCACGCGGGTCCCCACCAGCACGCTGATCGTCGGGATCACCGGCTCGAGCGCTTCGGGGGGCTGGTAGGCCTGGCCGGGATCACCCGGAAACATCCCGCCGGGGAACATCGGGCCCGGCATCGGACCGGGGCCGCCACCGGGCATCCCCATCATCCCCGGCTGCTGCAACCCCCGTGCGCGATCCAGCGCCACATTGCCGGCGCCGCCGCCGCCCACCGACATCCCCGAGACCGTGTCCATCGCATCGGGCGGGGCCAGCCCCACGAACCCCCCCTGCGACCACGCGGCGGGCGCCAGCAACATCATCATCGCGCCCAGGGCCAGACAGGCCGCGTATGGCCCGAAGCCGTTTTTCGCGTTGGCTGATCTCAACATGGCGACACCACCACTTTCCGCCCCGCTGCGCGCCGGGGGCATGAACGATCGTGCGGTCCGGGCTCCGGCGTGGCGGAGTCGCGGTCCGACCCATAGGCTTCGTTCCCCGCCGGCAATGTCCCGCCGGAGGAGGAACAACCGGGGAGCTCACGCGTCATGGCGGCATAAGTCATGCAACGCCAGACACTTTGCCCCACTTTCGGGTTGTACTGGAAACCGTGGCGGCCTGTCAATCCCCAACAACAACTTCGTCCCGCGTCCTCGCCCCCAACGGCCCGCCCGGGAATTCGGCTCCCGGCTCCCGTCCTTCGTCCTCGGCTCCCGAAAACCCGCTCTATCGTTCCGTTATTGACCGACTATGGATTATGAGGATTGCCGACGCCCCACCACCGGTTTCGGACCGGCGCCCCCGCCGGTCTCTCCCGCCCATCCCGACAGGGGATGCCAGATGGCAGCCGGTGGTCGAGCGCAGCGACACCACCGGTCCCCGCGGCAACCCCATCCCCCGCGTCCCGGCAGGGATGCCAGACGATAACTGTAGCCCAGAACTCTCGGCAAGACCCCTCGCATCAACCACGATCATGTGGACGTGGACGAGGGTCGACGGACGGATTCTTGAGCGGAACGAGACCTAATACCCCCGCCACGCCTCGGCGGCGTTGCCGTCGGGCGCTTCCAGCGGCGGCGTGCGCAGCGATAGCAGAAACTTGTGCAGCAGATCCTTGGCGTCCTGCTCCAGGTTTTCGAAATTCTCGATCACCTCGTTGGCCTCGCTCCCCGGTCCCTTGTGCATCAGGATGGCGTCGGTCAACGTCAGCGCCCGCCCGTCGTGCAGCCACGGCCCGGTGTCGGCCACGCCCCACAGCGGCCGGGTGACAAATTCGTCGCCGGGAACGGCGACCCCCGGCGAATCGGTCCCCTGGGCCAGCGTGTCGGCCAGATCCGCCCCCATCTTGTGCCGCTTCAGGTCGCTGAATAGCGGCACGCGGATGCTGCCGTCCTCGGCATGCGGCAGCCGCGGCCGCGTCTCCGCCGGCCCGTCGTTCAGGTTCAGGTTGCGGGTGTAGCCGGGCAGTCCGGCCGGCTGACTCTTGCCCGCGGCCAGCGCGGCGCGACGCTGTTCATACAGCAGCACGACCGGCAGGATCGAACCGTCCGGCTCCGGGTTGACCAGCGCGGGCACGGCGGG
>MVZB01000193.1 GCA_002068205.1 candidate division BRC1 bacterium ADurb.BinA292 | reverse complement strand
GGTGGGAGGCGGTCGTGACGGGGGCGCGGCTGATGCACGACCGGCTGGAGGAACTCGGGCTGCGCAGCTTCCTCAAGACGTCGGGGGGGAAGGGGCTGCACGTCTGCGTGCCGATTGAGCGGCGCACGTCGTGGGACGACGTCAAGGCGTTCTGCCGCGCGCTGGCCGAGTCGATCACGGCGGACGACCCGGCGCACTACATCGCCACGATGAGCAAGGCCCGGCGCAAGGGGCGGATCTTCATCGACTATCTGCGCAACGCGCGCGGAGCCACCAGCGTGGCGGCCTACTCGACGCGCGCGCGCCCCGGCGCGCCCGTCTCCGCACCGATCCGCTGGGACGAACTGACGGCGGACCTTTCGCCCAGCCAGTACACCGTCGAGAACCTGCGCGACCGGCTGAACGCACTGAAGCAGGACCCGTGGGACGGCTTTTTCGACGTCCGCCAGTCAATCACGGCCGGCATGCAGCGGAAGCTGGGAATGAAATAGTCGCGAGACCGGCGCCGGAACTTGACTGCTTGTTATCCCACCAAATCGCGATCTGCTTCAGGGTTCCAACTTCCATTCAGGCGCTTCCGATTTGTTCATCGGTTCAGTCCGCGGAGCGGACGGCCGGAGTAAAGCGCAGGGTGACGGCCGCAGGCCGGAACCCTGCGTCCCCGCCCCCACGGTCCAAGCCCCTGGCAGGGGCGGCCGGAGATCTTTACGAGTTACACATGAACCTGCGGTTCACAACGATGCATGAACGTGGCAGCCGTAAACAACCTAATCGAACGACCAGGTCCTCGCCGGATCCGTCAACAGGCCAGTCCCGTCCTGATGTCCCTGATGTCCCTTACGTCCCGTGTCTCCCTTCTGAAACAGGAACTTGCTCCAACGCGCGGCGAGCGCCACATCGCCTTTCATACGTTGCCTTTCATACGTCGCGCTCCTTTGCGGTTGATTCGCCCCGGGCGTATGCTAAGATAGTCCGTTGGGGCCAACCCGGCTGGTCTGGAACGAAGCGCGCGGTCCGCAAGCCGTCCGACGCCCGATCCCCCGCCCACACCCGAATGGATCTTGCCAACAAGGAGATACGCTCATGGGTCTTGTCCCGATGCGTCAGATTCTGGATGAAGCCGCCAAGGGCGGCTATGGCGTCGGCGCGTTCAACGTCAACAATATGGAACAGATTCAGGCGATCATGGAGGCGGCCAACGAAACGCACAGCCCCGTGATCATTCAGGCCAGCCGCGGCGCCCTGAAATACAGCAAGATGATCTATCTGAAGAAGCTGATGGAGGCGGCCGTCGAGGAATACCCCCACATCCCCGTTGCGCTGCACCTGGATCACGGCAACAGCCCCGAGACCTGCAAGCTGGCGATCGACCTGGGCTTCACCTCGGTGATGATGGACGGCTCGCTCGACGAGAGCGGCAAGGTGCCCAACAGCTATGAGCAGAATGTGGAAGTGACGCGCCGGGTCGTCGAGATGGCCCATCCCCTCGGCGTGACGGTCGAGGGCGAGCTGGGCTGCCTGGGCGGGATCGAGGACGGCCACGGCGCCGGCCTGTCCGACAGCGAGACGGCCGACCACCTGACCGACCCCGCGCAGGCTGAGGATTTCGTCGCTAAGACGGGACTGGACGCGCTCGCGGTGGCGATCGGCACCAGCCACGGGGCGTACAAGTCGGGTCGCAAGGACCCCAAGACCGGCGAAGTGCTGCCGCCCGCCCTGGCGATGGACCGGATCCATGAGATCAACAAGCGGATGCCCGACTGCCACATGGTGATGCACGGGTCGAGCTCGGTGCCGCGCGAACTGGTGGAGATTATCAACAAATACGGGGGCAAAATGCCCGGGACGTTCGGCATCCCGATCGCGGAGATCCAGGACGGGATCAAGCACGGCGTGCGCAAAATCAACGTCGACACCGACAGCCGGCTGGCGATGACCGGCGCGATCCGCAAGGTGCTGTTCGAAGCGCCCGAAAAATTCGACCCGCGCGACTATCTGAAGCCGGCCCGCGAGGCGATGAAGGAAGTCTACATCGCCCGCATGAAGGCCTTCGGCCAGGCCGGCCATGCGACCGACTACAAGCAGATGACGCTGGACGAGATGAAGGAACGCTACACGGCGAAAGTGTAAGCGAGCCGTCAGACAACGGAACCTGCCAAAGCGGCGGATCGAAAGATCCGCCGCTTTTGTGTTGGACGAAACAAGCGGAAAATATTGAAATTCATAGATCGAAATTCGAAACAATATCGAATTTCTAATGAATACACTGAGAAACGATGACTAAAAATTCAGGCGGCGATTTGCCTTGGTCACAATCAATCGACTGCAACCGTCGCGCGATTCCAATTTATGGACTGGAATTGGTTTCGTATTTCGATCTTCGCATTTCGATCTTCGCTGCCCTTGTCGTTGCCAACAGGAGTATCCCGCCCACGATCATCAGCCCCAGCAGCGGGACCACGAACGACGACGGCGAATGGAACCAGTAGGGCCGGTCGGGCCAGTCGGCGCGCTGCTGAAGATACCACAGATCGAAGTGGTCATAGCCTTCCATGGAAAAGCTTTCCGGCGGCGGCGGGTTGTCCGGCTTCGTCCACGGCAGATAGTGGCGTTCATAGACGAACGGGATCGACTCGCCGGTCGCGGCGCGATGAGCCGCTGACCGCAGCAGATGCAGGTTAAAGCGAATGGGCGAGAGCTGCGGGTCCCAGACGGTGTTTTCCTGCGAATAAAGGGGCGTGCGGCCGAGGACGAAGGCCTGCGCGGTATAGTCGAATGCGACGGCGATGAGCTGCACGCCGAAGCCGGCCGCCACGACCGCCCAGCCGAGCCAGCGGACGGGGCGGCGCAGATCGGGAAGCCGCTCAAACCAGGCGCCCAGCGGGAGGGCCAGCAGCGGAACGAGGTAATGCAGCCGGCGCGGACCCCAGGTTTCGTCGGCCCACGGCCGGTTGCGCAGGTGCAGGATGCCGACGGCCAGCATCAGGACCAGGATCGGGCGCATCACCGGAAACCGCCGCCAGAACGACCCGATAAACCACAGCGAAATCAGCAGCGGTGGGCAGAACAGCAGCAGACTTTCGCCCGGGCTGGTGGCGACGGCCCACAGCGCCTCCCAAAGGGGGTAGCGCGACAGTTCGAAGCCCATACCGTAGCGCCCGGCCCATAGCCAGCCGCCGTAGCGCCAGCGGTTGCTGAAGAGGAAGATCGCCGCGCCCCCCGCCGTCAGCAGGATCACGAGCAGGGCATGTATGCCGCCGCCGGGGCGGGCTTCGCGCCGCGCGACGATCCAGCCCGCGGCGAGCAGGAGCGCCGCGGCGTGCAGCGGACCGGTGATCTTCGTCAGCATCAGCAGCGCCAGCGCGATGCCGAACGCGGCGGCGGCGCCCGCCGCGGGGACGCGGTGGTAGCGCACGAGCGCCCAGACCGCCGCCAGCGTCCAGAGCGTCTGCTGCGTTTCCATCCCGAACTTGGCGTAGGGCCAGAGCATCGTGGCGAGGCCGGCGACGAGCGTGAGCGCCAGCGCCGGGGCGGAGCGCCCGTATAAGTCGCGGCCGAGCCCGAACAGGACCAGCAGCAGCGCCACCGTGTACAAAGGCACGACGAAGGGGTAGATCAATTGTCGCAAGCCAAAGAGCAGGCCGGTCCGGTCGAGACCGAGCTTCAGCGCGGCGAAGGGGAAATAGGCGGCGACGTCGGCGAGTCCCCCCTGGGTATAGGGGGCGATCCCGCCCTGCAGCCGCGGGACCCAGTCGCCGCGCAGGAGGGCCTCGGCCTGGTCGATGTTCGCCCCTTCATAGCCGAAGCGCAGTTTGGAGGCGGTCAGGCCGTAACAGCCGAACAGGACCAGGGCGAGGCCGAGCGCCAGACGCGCTGACACGGGGGACGGGCGGGGACCGGCGGCGGGCAGCATGGAACGTAGCGTGCGGCAACGCGCCCGTTTTGGCAACTGCTATGGCGGGGGAGGGCCGGCTCAGGCGGAAGGGAAGGAGCGGTCCGGCGCGGCAGAGCCATGAACAACCGACCGTCAGGGCCGATCACGGGTGCATCAACCCTTGCTTGCGCGGCATCAACTCAACTGGAAGACCGCGTCAGTTCGGCGGGAATTTCCTCCAGCGCGAACGCTTCGATGACGTCCCCCTCCTTGATGTCCTGGAAGCGTTCCAGCCCGATGCCGCACTCGTAGCCCGACGCGACCCGTGCGACGTCGTCCTTGACGCGCCGCAGCGAATCGATCCGCCCCTCCCAGACGATCTTGCCGTCGCGCAGCAGGCGCGCCTGCGCATTGCGCGATATCTCGCCCGAAACGACCATGCAGCCGGCGACGGTGCCCACGCGCGACACGCGGAAGACCTTGCGGACCTCCGCGCGCCCGAGCGTCTGTTCCTGGTAGCGCTTCTTCAGCTGGCCGACGAGCGCCGCCTCCACATCCTCCAGCAGTTCATAAATAATCCGGTAGAGCTTCAGGTCGATCCCCTCGCGCGTGGCCAGGTCGTTGGCCCCCGGCTCCGGCCGGACGTTGAACCCGATGATCACGGCGTCGGAGGCCATCGCCAGGTTCACGTCGCTCTCGTTGATGCTGCCGGTGCCGCTGTGCAGGACGCGCACGCGGACCTCTTCGTTGTGCAGCTTCTCCAGGGCCTGGATGATGGCCTCGACCGACCCTTGAACGTCGGCCTTGAGGATGACGTTGAAGTCCTTGATTTCCCCCTCGGCGATGCGGTCGTGCAGCCCTTCCAGCGAGATGTGCCGGGTGGTCCCCAGCTCGACGAGCCGCCGGCGCTGCTCGCGGCGCTCGGCGATTTCACGCGCCTTGCGCTCGTCCTCCATCACCAGCAGCGTTTCGCCGACCTCGGGCGTGCCGCTCAGGCCGATCAGCTCGACCGGCTGCGCCAGCGTCGTGGCCTGAACCGGCCGGCCGCGGTCGTCGTACATCGCGCGGACGCGGCCGTGCTCCTGGCCGACGACGAAGTACTGCCCGACGCGCAGCGTGCCGCGCTGGACCAGGACGGTGGCGACTGAGCCGCGCATCGGATCGGTATGCGACTCGATCACGACCGCCTGCGCGGGCCGGTTCGGGTTGGCCTTGAGTTCGAGCAGCTCGGCCTGGAGCTGGATGATTTCGAGCAGGTCGTCCATGCCGCGGCCGGTCTTGGCCGAAATCTCGGCGAACTCCGTGTCGCCCCCCAGTTGCGTCGACAGCACGCTGTGCTGCATCAGCTCCTGGCGCACGCGCTCGGGGTTCGCCTGCGGCAGGTCCATCTTGTTGATCGCCACGATCAGCGGCGTGCCGGCCGCCTTCGCGTGGTTGATCGACTCGATCGTCTGCGGCATTACGCCGTCATCGGCGGCGACGACCAGCACGACGATATCGGTGCACTTGACACCGCGCGCGCGCATCGCCGTGAACGCCTCGTGGCCGGGCGTATCCAAAAAGACGATCGTCCCGCCGTTGGGCGACTTGATCTGGTAGGCGCCGATGTGCTGCGTGATGCCGCCGTACTCCCCTTCGGCGACCGCCGACTTGCGGTAGTAATCCAGCACGCTGGTCTTGCCGTGATCGACGTGGCCCATGATCGTGACGACCGGCGGGCGCGGCCGCAGGTCCTCGGGGCGGTCCTCGGCCTGCAGGTACTCGGCGACGTCGGTCTCATCAGCCTCGAGCTGGATCTTCAGATCGACGTCGTTATCGATCGCCAGCTCCTCGGCCAGTTCAAAGTCCATCAACTGGTTGATGGTAATGGCTTTGCCCTTGAGGAACGCCTGCTTGATGAGCTCGGCGGGGGGCAGCCCCATTTTCTCGGCGAATTCCGAGACGGTGACCGGACCGGTGAGTGTCAATTCGGAGACTTTCTGGGGGACCTTGGGTTCGTCGCGGCGGCGATCGGGCGGCGTTTTGGTCCGTTTGGCGCCCGGCTTGATCGGCCGGCGGAACTCGTCGGCATCGCCGTAGACGCGGCTGGGGCGGACCCCCTTCTTGGCGGCCGCCGCCTTGGCCTTTTCATCGCGCTCGGCCTCGCCCGGTTTGCGACCCCGTTTCCCCCCGGGCTTGAGCTTCATCACGCCGATCTCGGGCAGCGCGGTCAGTTGCTCGGGCGAAAGCGGAATCTCCTTGGCGTCGATCCGGCGTCCGCCGGGCCGCCGCGCATCGGCGCCGGGGCGCTCGCCTCCCGCGGCCGGGCGTTCGCGCCGCGCGGGCGGCTTCAAAAACGGGGAATCGGCGCTGAACTTCGGGGCGGCCGGCGCGGTCGGCTGGCCGATGCGGCTGACGCCGGGCGCCGGCCGGCCGGTTTCCGGCGCGGCCGACACGCCCGTCGTCCCCGAAGAGCTTTTCAGCTCGGTGGCCAGGCCCGAAGGGCGCAGTTTGCCCGGACGCGGCGCGGCCGCGGGGCGCGTGCGTTGTTCGCCCGGCGCCGCGGGGGCGGCGCTCGGCGTCGGCGCTTCGGCCTTGGGCCGGGGCGGCGCGATCGGCGGCGGCGGCGGCTCGACCACTGGCGCCGCGGGGGCTTTGCCAATGGGCTGAATCGGGGCCGGACGCCGACCCGGGATCGGCAC
>MVZB01000192.1 GCA_002068205.1 candidate division BRC1 bacterium ADurb.BinA292 | reverse complement strand
CCACCCCCGCCCGGCAGGTGACACTTCTATTGTGCTCAAAGGGGTGACATTTCTATTGTGCTTTGACAGTAAAACCGGAGCAGACCGCCCGCTCCCATCGCTGCGACCGTGAGAGAGGAACCTTCAAGGCACATGGCATGTTCCAGATTCATCGCCGCCCCAGCGGCGCCATTCGAATAGCCCCTGGTGGAGCGCAGCGCAACCTGGGGTGCATCGCAGAAGGTTCCCCGTACCCGACGGGGGCGAATGCTCACCAATTCCCACGTGCGTTGTCAGCTCAAACGCGGCCGGCCGGTTCTCCCCCCCGCCGGCGCGTATACTCAAAGTAAACGATGCTGAAACCCACAATCGCCACGGGAATCCCCACAAACATCCAGAAGGCGCTGACAATCCCCACCGCGCCGAGGATGATGAGCAGGATGCCGATGGCGAGCCGGGTCGGCCGGAAGAAACATCCCAGGGCGCAGAGCGCCGCAATCAGAATCAACGCGATCGTAAGCGTCATCATGTCACCTCCCGCGGTCCCCCTTCACGCGGGAAGCCGCCAATGAAAAATCGAGCAAATACGATACCAGCCACCCGAAATCCGTCGGATCCGTCCGAACCGTCCGAATCCCCGGATTTTCCCGCCGGGAAACCTCGGCGGAACATGGCCCGTCAACGCGACAATTGGCATTTTTGCCGCTGGGAACGACAATGCGAGTGAGTGGAAACCACGGCCCCATCAGGGACGGCAGAACCGCTCGATTCGCTCACGATGACGAAGACGAGGGACGTATTTCCACGTGAGGGACAGCCATTTGTCATTGCAATCCCCACCTCCCGCCGCCGCGCCCGCCCCAGGGCGGCGCGCCAACCGCGCCCAGGTCCGCCGGGTCCTGTGGATCACGCTGCTGCTCAACCTGGGCGTCGCGGCGATCAAACTCGTCATCGGCTTTCTCAGCGCCAACCTGACGGTCCTGGCCGACGGCGCGCATTCGATTCTGGATTCGGGCAACAACGTGCTGGCGCTGGCGGCGCTCAAACTGTCGTGGCGTCCCCCCGACGCCAATCACCCCTACGGCCACCGTAAGTTCGAGGCGCTGGCCTCGCTCGCCATCGGGGCCTTGATGGCGCTGGCCTCGTGGGAAGTGTTGCGCGCGATCGTCGGCCGGCACTTCGGCAAGGACGGCGACGCCCACGAACACCGGCTCGAGCCCAGCTACCTCATCGCGGTCGGCGTGAGCTTCGTGGTCACGCTCGGCGTGTCGCTCTACGAGCGGCGCCGCGGCCGCCAACTGGGCAGCCTGCTGCTGGCCGCCGACGCCTCGCACACCCGTGCCGACGCCGTCCTGACGCTGCTCGGCCTCTCGTCGCTTGCGCTCGCGCCACGGCTGCCGTGGGTCGACGTCGCCCTCTCGTTGATTGTCGTCCTTTTCATTCTCTATTCGAGCTGGCGCGTGGTGCGTGAAAACGTCCTGCTCCTCTCCGACGCCGCGCAGCTCGATCCGGGGCCGATCCGCGAGGTCGTCGAGGCAGTCGAGCATGTGGCCAACAGCCATGCGATCCGCACCCACGGGATGCCCGACGATGTCCATCTGGACCTGCACATCGTTGTGGATGCCGAGCTGACGGCGGCGCAGACCCAGCGCGTCGAAATGGAAGTGCGCCAGGCCGTGCAGAACCGGTTCCCGCAGGTCAGCGAGGTCTCGATTCACCACCAGACCGAGCAACCGCGCACCGGCGCCCCGCTGATCCGTCCGCGGTGATGCCTCGTCATTCGTCGCGCCGCGCGGCGGGCCCCAGCGGAATCAGCGCGTCGATGACCTCGGCCAGCATCCGGTGACCCGCCGGATTGTAGTGCTGCTGGTCGTACTCCGACAGGGCCCACAGCCCGATCACGCCCTTCCCGCTCTGCGCCGTCGCGTCCGCCAGGCGCGCCTGAATCGCCGGCGTCGCGTCGACGCAGGGCAGGCCCAGGTCGGCGCAGATCGCCGCCACCTGCTCGGCCGCGTCGCCGCGCGGCGCCTGCCGCCAGCGTTCAAGATCGGCCGGCGCCGGGAGGATGACGATCCAGGGCTCGACGCCCGCTTCGTCGGTCGCCGCACGGAACCGCTCCAGCGCGTCACGGCTGGCCGCGCGCAGATCCATCCCGTACGGACCCGCCGGATCGGGGCAGTCGCTCCAGTCGGCCGCGCGGAACAAAATGAACCGCACAAGGGCGCTGTGCTGGACGAGCCGCAGCATCCATTCGCTCCTTCCGCCGGCAAAGCAGTCCCAGTATTTGCGGTCCCAGATGAATCCGAGGCGATAGACGAACTGCCCTTGCGCGCCGAACAGGTTGCGCACCCACATGCCGTTCTGGCTGTCAAGCCAGCCCATCAGCCAGACGTCGGCCCGCACGTGGGGTTGAAGCTGACGCGCGCGCGCCACCTGCTGAAACGTGTTGTAGCCGAGCGCGGCGCCGTTCATGACGACGACGGGCGGCTCGGCGCCGCCGGCCTTCTCCCGCCACAACCGTTCCAGCTGACGCGGCCAGGGAGCCTCCGGCTCGGCCAGGCCCACCCCTTCGGTGACGCTGCAGCCGAGGGTCAGGATGCGCCGGCGGCCATCGGGCGGCGGCGGTTCCACGTCGCGCATGCCGAGCGAATTGGTGTAGAGCAGGGTCTGGTTCTCGCCGTCGAAGTAACGGCGCAGGTGCGGCGGGTAGTTTGGGGCAAACACATAGCCGGCCTCCGCATCGAGGCGCATGTAGCCTTCGGGCGCGGGGTGAAAAACCATGCCGGCGCGCAGATCGGCCGCGCGCAGAAACAGCTCGAGCGCGCCGAGCAACACCCCCGCCATGAAGACGAGCGTGACGGCGGCAAACGCGATCCGCCGCCCCCGGCCGAGCGGCCGCCAGCGCGCGGAAGCGGGTTGCCGCGGGTCATGCATGGTGAGACGAATCGCCCGGTCCGGCTTGGAACTGCTTCCCCCGCAGCTGGCTGACCGCCGTATTCGGCCCACGGGCCCGGCTCAACGCAGCGCCATTAGCGTCAGCAGAATCAGCACGGTTGCGGTGATCGCGGCGGCGCGGCCCTGGGGGCTGCGCCAGGTCAGCAGACCCAGGCCGATCGCTGCCACTTGCGTGACTACGAAAACCCAGAAGGCCAGCCCGACGCGGCCCCCCGCGGCGTGAGCGCCCAGCGCGATCAGCAGCGCCAGGGCGGCGCCGCCAAAACAGAACAGCAACGCCCAGAGCTCGTAAGCCGACTTGCGTGGAGCGTTTGCCGGTTTGTTCGCCTTCGCCATGAATCTGATAACCTCCCTGGGCGAAAGGTTTAGCGGACACGTATTTCAGTCATTGTGGTCGGCTGTGCCCGCCGGCGCAACCCGAAATAAGGAACATGGAATCGAATAAGCCCCCGCCCTCACTCTGGACCGTTCCTCTTTTCTCGTCGCTCGTCCCTCGCCCTCGTTTCGCCTCCCTTATGCCCTTACGTCCCCGTCCTCTCTGTCCTTTCCGCTATTCTCCGGCGTTGAGCTTCCCGCTTGCCTTTTTCCAGCGCTTCGTGAATAACTGCGCCGTCCGCGGTGGCATCGATTCTTTTCTGGCGCACCCGCGACCGGATTGCGGCGCGGCGCCGCCGAACTCCCCGGAGATCGCTCGATGAGCTTCGACTGCTTCTTCTTCCGCCTGGCCGATGGCATCGACGTCGAGGAGCTGAACCAATTCCTCAGCTCCGCCGACTATGAGGAATACCTCGACGAGGGCGACGACTCGGCGGCCGCCGGTGACGAACCGCTCCTCGTCCCCGCCCGCTTTCTCGACCTCGATCTGGACGAAGAGGAACTGAACGAGCTGCTCACCCGGGCCGGCGAGGAATTGAACAAGCCGGAATTGAACGACTTTCTCCAGGAGGCGCTCGCCGAGGCGGCCGAATTCAACGGCATGCTTCAGATCACGGTCGGCAACAACGACCATCCGCGCGAGCTGCTGCGCGATTTCGCGGAAATCCTCAAGCGCCTCGAGGCCGACCGCATCGCGCTCTTCCTGGACGAAACCAGCCAGGCCTACGACGCCGCCAACGCCGACGAACTGGCCGAAGTGGCCGATCAGCCGACCCATGATTTCGAACTCGCCTACGATGAGGATGAGATGGACGATCAGGACGAGATGGACGATGATGAGGACCTCGACGACGACAGTGAGGAGGACGACGACCGCTAGAAACGTCGCGGCCGAACGGGCCATCAACAGCCGGCGAGGGCGTCCGCCAGGGCTTGGTGCGGCCGCCACGCCACTTGTCGGCGGCGACCCTGACTTTCGCACCGGGAGGGACGGCAATGAGCTACGATCTCGAATTCTTCCGCCTGGCCGACGGAGTGTCCAAGGCGCAGGTCAATGATTTCCTCCGGTCGGATGCTTACATGGCGTTCTGTAAGGAACAGGAGCGCCTGGAAGAGGCGCTGGCGGAAAATCCGGCGGAGGCCCACGATATGGTTTTCACCACGCTCCCCACGCGCTTTGTCGACACCTCGCTCGACGAGGAGCGCCTGCTTGGTTTGCTCGGCCGCGCCCTCCTCCAGCGTTCCATCCCCCCCGCCGAGCGTTCCCCTGAACTTCAGGCCTGGCTGGAGCGCCGGCCCGGCGCCGAGCTTCCCCCGGAGCACGTCGAAGACCTCAGCCTGGCTTTCGAATACGCCGGCACACCCGGAACCCAACCGATGATGTTCAGCATGCGCGGATTGAATGGGGCCCTGACGATGGTGGCCGGCATGCTCGAGGACCTCAAGGAGGAACGGATCGTCGTGTTCGACCCCCAGCTTGCGGCCATCGTCGACGGCGACGACGCGCGCGCGTTGCTCACCGCGATGGGCCGCGAAGCCAGCGCGATTTTCAACAGCCTGCTCGCTTCGATCGATCCCAACGCCGCCGACGATCAGGGCGCGGATTACGAAGACGCGGACGACGAGGAGGAAGACGAGGAGGATTGGGAGGATGACGAGGACGACGAGGATTGGGATGACGACGAAGACTGGGAGGAGGACGAAGACTGGGACGGCGATGAAGATGAAGATGAAGACGACGATGAGGATGACGACCTCGACGACGACGAGTAACCGCCCGTCCGACTAGATTTCCGTCCCTCGTCCTCGCCCTCGCTCAAAAATCCGTCTCTCGTTCTCGTCCCCGTCTTCGTGATCGCTCCCAACGGCCCACCCCAAGATTCGGCGCCCGGCTTTCGTCCCTCGTCTTCGGCTCTCGAAAACCTTCGTCTCCGTCCATCTCCCAAAGCAACGATCGCCGCCCCACGCACCCTTCACACCATCCGTCTCTCCCAAGCCCTCCCACGGCCAGACTGGCGTCGGCACGCTTGTTCCGTTAAATTGGGGCGGGCTGGGGTACCGATCGGAGTAGAAACGCCAGGCCCCGAAGTCGCGATCCGAGACCCCGGCGACTAGCTCCACCGGCCCGCCTCCCCGACCGCCCCCAGGTTGTCTCCGCCGCATGGCCGAACCGCCCGCTCCGCCCCCCGACCCGTCGCCGCCGGGCGTGCAGGTTCGCCCGCGCCGGCGGCCCATCCTGACCACCGCCCTCGTCGTCCTCTGCACGCTCATTTTTCTCGCCTTCTCCCACCTCAACGGCTGGCGCGGCATCGTCTCGCTCGAACTGCTCGAGCGCTTCTGGGTGCTGCGCGCCGAGCGCATCTGGAACGGCGAGTTCCGCGCCCTGCTGGCCGCGCCGTTCGTCCACGTCGACCCGTTCCATCTGGCCGTCAACATGGTCTTTCTCTGGCTCATCGGCAATCGCGTCGAGCGCCTGCTGGGCCATCAGACGATGTTCGCCGTCGTCTTCTTCGGCGCGATCATCAGCTCCGGCTGCGAGCTGGCGCTGGGCGAGTGGGCCCCAATGGTGGGCTGTTCCGGCGTCATCTGCGCGTTGTTCGGCCTGATGGTCGCGCTGCGCCGCCGCGCGCCGATGTTCCATCATTTCCTCCGCCCGCCCATGCTGCATGTCATCCTCGGCCTGCTGGCCCTCTCCGCGCTGCTCGACCTGGTCGGGCTCCTCCCGGTGGCCAATGTCTCCCACCTGAGCGGCCTGATCTTCGGCTGGGCCGTCGGGCATCTCTTCTTTCAGGGGCGCTGCCGCTGGCCCGCCGCCGCCGCGCTCGCCGCCCTGGTGGCCCTCTGCGTGATGGGCGCGACCTGGCTGCCGTTCAGCAGCCACTGGGTCGCCTGGCGCTATCTGAAGGCGCAGGTCGAGGGACAATCGGCGCGGGCCGACGCCGTGCTGGAGCATTCCCCGTTCCGCGACGATCCCGAGACGCTCAATCACATCGCCTGGCGGCTGGCCACGTCGTATGACAAGCGACGGCGCGACGGCGCCCGCGCGGTCGAGCTCGCCCGGCGCGCCTGCGAAGCCTCGAACTGGCAATGGCCGGAGATTATCGATACGCTCGCCGCCGCCTATGCCGAGAGCGGCCAGTGGGGCGAGGCCGCGGCGACCTCCGAGCGGGCGGTCGCCCTGCTGGAGCAACTGCTGGCGGATGAGACCGGCGCGGTCGCGCCGCAACGCAAAAACCTGCTGCGGCTGATGGCGCCGTCGTTGCGCGAAAATCTGGAGTCGATT
>MVZB01000191.1 GCA_002068205.1 candidate division BRC1 bacterium ADurb.BinA292 | reverse complement strand
CGGTGACGGTCGGGGAATCACGCCGTGTGCCGCACTGGCCGCCCATCGCGCACATTGATGCTGCGGATCGTGGCTAGTCGGAGACTCTGAGGGGCTCCAGCGCGACAAGGACGAGGTCGAGGCCGAAGGTGAACTCCTGCGCTGGGTCGTAGTTGTTGGCGAACAGCACGGTTGCGGACTCGGTGAGGTAGGGGAACTCATCCGCAGAGAGCTGGGGCAGGTAGACGTCCTCGGCCATGTCCGCGAACTCGTCGGCGTCGTCGAACGGCAGACTGGCTTCCTGTAGGGCGAATCCGTAGACGTAGCAGTCGAGCAACCAGTTGGCGTGGGTGGCCATCACGACCGAGAAGCCGGCTTTGCGCAAGCAGGCGGTGACCGCTTCGCGGTGGCGCAGGTTCGCGGGGCCCGGCGCGGTCCGTGACTCCATCAGGCCGATCGCCCACGGGTGTCGGGCAAGAACCTCTCGGGCGGATACCGACCGCTGTCGCATAGCGGACTGCCAGTCGGCCTGCTCGGATGGGAGCTCGATCTCGTCGAACACGACGTCGATCATGGCGTCGAGCAGTTCCTCCTTGTTGGCTACGTAGTGGTACAGCGACATTGCGCCCGCGTCGAGCGCGCCCGCCAGTCGACGCATGCTCAACCCCTCGACCCCCTCACGGTCGGCAAGTCGGATCGCCTCGGCCACCAGCCGCTGCTTGCTCAGTCCCGCGTCTGACGCGACCTGGCGTTGTTCCTTCGCGGACACAGATCGTCTCCTCGCTGCCATAGGCGGTCGAGGTGATCTTCAGCTTGCCGCCGTCGTTGATCGCCTGCGCGCCGAGGCCGCCGTTGGAGAATTCCTCGTTCAATTTCGCGACGATCTCGGTGATCGTCATGCCCGCCGTCAGGTCCACCGACACGGCCGCGCCGTTGTGCGTGATGACCAGCCGCTCGTTGGCCGCCAGCCCGGCCGGCCCCAGCACGTTGGCCCCGCTGATCACCGCCTGTTCGGCCGCCTGCGTAATGACGACGTCGTAGGCGCCGGGCGTCGTCGCCGACGTGGCCGCCTTGAACTTGATCGACGAGCTGCCGCTGGTCGCCCCCTGGATGAACAGCGCCTTGACCGCGTCCAGATTTTCATTCAGCGCGCTGTTGACCTTGGCCGAGTCCATCTGGAGTTTGCCGGTCGAATCGAGCGTAATCCCGATCTGGCTCAGCGCGTTGTAGGTCTCCAGCCCCGGCACGGTGCCGATCACGCGCGAGCGCAGCCCGGAGAGGATCGAGTTGACGGCCGAATCGCCGAACAGCGGCGCCCGCTCGTTCGTCTCCTTGTCGTACTTCGTCAGTTCCTGCACCTTCTCGACGACGTCGTTGTAGGCGTTCACCAGGTCCTGCAGCTTCGTCTGCACGCTGTTGTTGCTGTTGAGGACCTTGATGACCTGCGTCTCCTCGCTGACCTTCCTGGCCGTCAGCGTCACGCCCTGGATCACGTCGGTGAAGACATTGGTCGCGCGGCTGACCGTGACGCCGTCGACCTCGATCAGCGCGTCCTGGGCCTTCTGCAGCTCGGGCGCGAACGCATCGATCGTGAAGCGGTCGCCGACGGCGAAATCCTGCGTCCCCGCGCCGAACGCCAGCATCACCCCCTCGCCCAGGGCGCCGGTGATGTCCTGCGGGCCGGCCGAAGTGGTGAAGGCATTGTCGGCGCTCCACGTCACGCCGCCGTCGTAGGAAACCTTGAACTTGGCCGCGCCGACCGCACCCGCTTCGGTGATCTGCACCACAATGTTCCGCGTGGTCGTCCCCGTGTAGACGCCCGAGGAGGTCACGGTGCCGTCGAACGCATTGCCGGTCGCGGCGTAGGCTTCCTCGATCGTCGTCGCGCCCAGGTTGAGCGACGTGTCGTTGGCGACGATTGCTATCGAGTTGGCCGCGCCGGAACTGGTCGCCGTCAGCACCAGCCGGTTGGCATGGCTGGCCGTTCCGTCGTTGATGATGCTCGCCCGCACGCCGGCGTTCTGGTTGTTGATCGCGTCGCGCAACTGGCGCAGCGACATCCCGTTGGTCACGTCGATCGCGACCGTCGCCCCGTCGCCGACCTTGAACTCGAACTTGCCCGCCCCCGCCGCGATCGGCGTCGCGTCGATATCCGCCACCCCCTGCGACGCGATCCGGTGGGCCTGCGCGAGCTGCCGCACCTTGACTGAATAATCGCCGATGGCCGCCTCGTTGGACGCATTCGCCAGCAGCACGTTGCCGTCGGTCGACGTCGCCGACAGGCTCAGGAAGCTCCCCGAGCTGTTCAGGCTTTCGGCCTTCCCCTTCAAATTGAGCAGCGCCTGCTTGATGACCCCCAGCGCCTGTTGCTTCTGCTGCAGTTTGGACTGGTTCTGGCGGATCAGGCTGATCGGGCGCGAATTGATCGATCGGATCTGCCGGATCATGGCGTTGTAGTCGATGCCGGTGGAAATGCCGACGCCCGAGGCGAATGACATGCTTCGCGTCCTTCCGTTCCATACGCGGGGCCGGCGCGCGCCGCTGCCCACAGCCCCTTCTCTGACGTTATCGTCCGCCGGCGGCGGGAACCTTAAGCCGAAGTGCGACCGATTCAGGCCGGGCGAGGCGGCCGCTCCTCGCGCCGACTGCCATCGGGCCGGATTACCGGATCCGGGCGGGCCGGCCGACCGCCGCTGAAATCGTGTAAATCCATTACCCTCAATTCTTTACATCGATTCAAGGGTTGGCGCGCCAGTCCGCCTTGCGGAAAAAAAATTGGCGGCCCAGGGGGGAGTTGTGCTCTAATAATCGGGTGTTACCCGAACGCGAGGAGCCTCTCCCTTGGAAGTCAACACGGACTGTTGCGGGGGGATCTGAATGTTCCGGAACGCCTCCAGTCGATTTCACTTCATGCGCGGACCGCGGCGCCCCTTCGCCGATCAGGCCCGCTCCACCGGTGCTCCAGCCGTCCTGGAGTCGTCCGCACGACGCCCCTCGCCTTGAACCCCCTTTGGTTTGATGAGAGTTTCTCGGGAGCCGGGAACGAGGGCGAGAACCGAACTCCGAGCCTTTGAGTGAGACCTGTATGCCGCGATGCGCGGCATCCCGCCGGAGGTTGCCACGATGATTCGACCACGCGTTTGCGTCATGGACCCCGATGAACACACCCGCCAACTGGCCGGGAAAACGCTCGGCAAACACTGCGATCTGCTCTTCACATCGCCGCGCGCGCTCATCGATGCGCTGGAGATCTTCGAACCCGACCTGCTGATCACCGAGGTGGATCTGCCCGAGCTCAGCGGATTCGACCTGATCAGCATCGTCCAGAGCGACGAGCACTTCCGCCGTATCCCGATCATGGTCTATTCGGCGGTGGCGGATCTGGACAGCCAGAAACTCGCCTACCGCCTCGGCGCGATGCACTTCCAGGTCAAGCCCTGTCGGCCCTCGCAATTCTTCAAGGCGGCGGCGCTGTTCATGCGGCTGGCCAGCGGCGAGCATCCCGTCCGTTCACACACGGTGGAGGAAGCCGAACGCCTGATTGCGGAACGCGCGCGCGCGGGCGAGATCCACCCGCTGCTCAGCCATGTGCTGGCGGTCCGCCATCACGGCGAGGAGGCGGCGGGGCATTTCGAGCGCGCGGTGCGCGCCTCGGTCGCCCGCAGCCATCCGAAATCTCGCAAATAGCCGTCCGGGGCCCGGCCCCCCGCGCCGTCAGCCGCAGCAGCGCCGCTGCCAGCTCTGGCAGGTATTGGCCAGCAGCATCGCGATCGTCATCGGCCCGACGCCGCCGGGCACCGGCGTAATCGCGCCGGCCACCTCCCGGACCGCCGCGAAGTCCACATCGCCCACCAGCCGGCTCCCCTTGGGCGCCGAGGGGTCGTCCACCCGATTGATGCCGACGTCGATCACCGTCGCGCCCGGCTTGACCCAGTTGCCCTTGACGAAATTGGCCTGACCGATCGCCGCGATCAGGATGTCCGCCCGCCGACATTCACCCGGCAGGTCCTTCGTGCGCGAATGGCAGACCGTCACCGTCGCGTTGGCCCCCTTCGCCTTCTGCATCATCAGCAGGGCCATCGGCGTCCCGACGATGTTGGATCGGCCCAGCACGACGACGTTGCGCCCCTCCGTCTCGATTCCCTCGCGGATCAGCAGTTCCTTGCATCCCAGCGGCGTGCACGGCACGAACCCGGGCAGTCCCACCGCCAGCCGGCCGGCGTTGATCGGATGGAACCCATCGACGTCCTTGTCGGGATCGATCGCCAGAATCACGGCGTTCTCGTCCAGCCCCTTGGGCAGCGGCAACTGGCAGAGAATACCGTCGATCTTCGGGTCCCGGTTCAGCTTGTCAATCTCGGCGAGCAGGGTCTCCTGCGTCGTGTCGGCCGGCAGGTCGATCTTGACCGAATGGAACCCGGCCTCCTCGCACGCCTTGACCTTGCTGCGCACGTAGACGGCGCTGGCGGGGTTGTCGCCCACCAGGAGGACCGCCAGGCCGGGGGGGCGCACGCCGGCCCCGGTCGTCGCGGCCACTTTGGCCTTGAGTTCCTCGCGGATGGTTTGCGCAATCGCCTTGCCGTCAATCAGTCGCGCGCTCATGGGTTCTCTCCTATCAGGATGACTGCATCCGAAGTCGCGCCCCACCTTACCCGAACCGACCGGGCTTTCCAAGAGCGAAGCGCATCGCGACGCACGACGCGACCAAACGCCGGCCCCGGTGGCGATTCTCAACCGAAACCGGCAATTCACAACGAGGCATGAATATGGCGGGCTGTCAGCGGCCGATTCGAATGGCCGCGGGATTACCGGACCGATCAGCAGGCCAGTCCCGCCAGGGACGGCAGACTTCAGCCCGCCGCTTCAGTGGCGGGGAAATGGAGAGAAAAAAAAGAAAGAGTCCCGCAGGGACGGCAGAACCGTCTTCCGTCCCTCATGTCCCTTCTGTCCCTCGCAATCACGAGGACGAGCGACGAAAAGCCGAATTCCTTGTGCGGGGTGCGGGGAATCAACCACCCGCAGCCCAGGCTTCACGGTGGGCAAGGTACCATTCCATCGTGCGGCGCAGGCCCTCGTGGAAATCGACGGTGACCTCGAAGCCCAGCAGCTCGCGCGCCAGCGTGATGTCGGCCAGCGAATGCTTGACGTCGCCCGGGCGCGGCGGCGCGAATTCCGGCTCGATCTCCGAATCGAAATAGCGCCGGATCACGTCGAACAGCTCGAGCAGCGAATACGAGGCGCCGCACGCCACGTTGATCACCCGCCCCGCGACCGGCTTCGGCGTCGTCGCCGCCAGGATGTTCGCCCGCACGTTGTTCTCCACGTAGGTGAAGTCGCGCGACTGCGTCCCGTCCCCATAAATGATGGGCTGCCGCCCCTCGATCACCGCCGTCACGAACAGCGGAATCACCGCGCTGTAGGTGCTCGTCGGATCCTGGCGCGGCCCGAACACGTTGAAATAACGCAGACAGACGGTCTCCAGCCCCATCGACCGGCTGTAGGCCTGGCAGAAGTATTCCCCCGCCAGCTTGGCCGCCGCGTAGGGCGAAAGCGGCGCCGGCAGCAGCCCTTCGTCCTTCGCCGGTTGCTCCTGATCGCCGTAGGCCGAGGACGAAGCGGCATAGACGACGCGGCGCACGCCGGCCGCCCGCGCCGCCTCGAGCAACTGGATCGTGCCCATCACGTTGACCTGGCTGGTCCGCACCGGCTCATCCACCGAGCGCGGAACCGACGGGATCGCGCCCTGATGCAGCACGTAATCGATGTCGGCCACGGCGCGGCGGCAGGCGTCGGCGTCGGTCAGGCTCCCTTCGATCAGCTCGATGCGCCGGGCGAACGGCGCCAGATTTTCCCGCCGGCCCGTCTCAAAATCATCCAGCACGCGCACCGCCTCGCCGGCGTCGAGCAGATACTCCACCAGGTTGGAGCCGATGAACCCGGCGCCCCCCGTGACCAGGTAATTCGCCATAGAGCCGTCCTACCTTCGGACGTTGAAGATGATCTTGCGCACCTGCGTGTTGCCTTCGCGATCGGTGGCGTTGAACGTCGCCACGTGCTCGCCCGGGTCGAGCGCCGGCGTCACGAAGCGATACTCCTCGCTCAATTCATCGGCCATGCCGTCGACGGGCAACAGCGGATAACTGTCGCCGTTGTCGATGTCCACCTTGACCGACGAGATCAACGACAACTCATCGCGCAACCGGAAGGTGATGGTCGCCTTCAGACCGTCCACCTCCGCCTGGAGGTTTTCAAATTCCGGCCGCGTATTGTCGATCACAATCTCATCGGAGATTTCCTCGGCCATCAGCCCCTCGCCCGGCGGGTTGTCGAACTGATCCGTCGCGCGCACCTTAAACCGGTAGCGTCCGTCGGCGATCCCGCCGACGCCGATCGCAAGCTGGTTCACGTCCAGTTCGTCATCGATCAGCTTCCACTCCGCTTCGTCCGCGGCCCGGTAGTAGAGGTGGTAGCGCAGCGTGTCCTCGTTGGGATCTTCGGCCTGCCATTGGATGTTGATCGTCATGGCGTTGGAGCGTTCCTCGACGCCCCCCGCCGAGGGTTGCGCCTGGCCCGGCGGCATCCCCGAACCGCCGGGGCCGCCCGGCTGCGGCGGTTGCGGCGGCTGGCCCGGTCGCTGCGGCGGTTGCGACGGACGCCCC
>MVZB01000190.1 GCA_002068205.1 candidate division BRC1 bacterium ADurb.BinA292 | reverse complement strand
TTGTTCGGCGCGCTGGCGCGCGAACTGCTCGCCGCCCGGGCGGCGCCGCCGCCGTTCAACGACCGACCCGAGCCGGCCCCCTGGCGCCAATGGGGGACCGACCTGGACCCCCTATCGATCGGCCAGATGCAGCAGGCCTGCCGGTTGCCGGTGGCGGTCGCCGGCGCGCTGATGCCCGACGCCCACGTCGGCTACGGCCTGCCCATCGGCGGCGTGCTGGCGACGCGCAACGCCGTCATCCCCTACGCCGTCGGCGTCGACATTGCCTGCCGGATGAAGCTGACGGTCCTCGACCTGCCCCCTGCAGCGCTGGATGGGCAGGCCGACCGGTTGAAGAACGCCTTGCTCGCGGAGACCAAATTCGGCGTGGGCGCGGCGTTCCGTGACCGCCGCCAGCACCCCGTCATGGATGAGGACTGGAGCTTCACCCGGCTGGCCCGCGAGTTGAAGGACAAGGCGTGGGCGCAACTGGGCACCAGCGGCAGCGGCAATCATTTTGTTGAGTTCGGCATCCTGACGCTCCCCCAGGCCGACCTCGGCCTCGACGCCGGAACCTATCTGGCGCTGCTCTCGCACAGCGGCAGCCGCGGCGCCGGCGCGCAATTCGCCACGCACTACAGCCGCCGCGCGATGGAGCTCCATCCGGAACTACCCGGCGAACTGCGCCATCTGGCCTGGCTCGACTTGGACCGCGAGGAGGGACAGGAATACTGGCGCGCGATGGAACTGATGGGGCGCTACGCCGCCGCCAATCACGAACTGATCCATCGCCGCGTCGCCCGCCACCTGGGGGCGCGCGTCCTGCTGGACCTGGAAAATCACCACAACTTCGCCTGGCGCGAGCGCCACGGCGAAGCGGACGTCATCGTCCACCGCAAGGGGGCGACGCCGGCGGGCGCGGGCGTGCTGGGGATCATCCCCGGTTCGATGGCCGCGCCGGGCTACATCGTGCGCGGCCGCGGCGCGGCCGAAGCCCTGAACTCGGCCGCCCACGGCGCCGGCCGCCGCATGAGTCGCAAGCAGGCCGTCCAAAGCTTTACCTGGAGCGACGTGAGGCGCTACCTCGCTGAACGCAACGTAACACTCCTGTCGGCAGGGCTCGATGAAGTCCCCATGGCCTACAAGGACATCGACGCGGTGATGGCCGCGCAGCGCGACCTGGTCACGCCGGTGGCGCGCTTCGATCCCCGGCTGGTCCGGATGGCGCCCGCCGGCGAACGGCCCGAGGACTGATCCGGTCCTACGTCCAACTCCGTCTCTCGTCCCTCGTCCTCGTCCTCGCTTCTCGCAGCCTCCGCCGCGAGGTAGCGGGTTCACGCGTAACGGAACGGCTGCAAGTCCTCGCCGGCGGCATGGCAGCGGACGCCGGCCGCCGCGAGCACGGGGTCGCGCGCGAGCCGCTCGGCCAGCGGCCGCGCAATCAGGACTTCCGATTCGAAATGGCCGACCTCGATCACCGTCAGGCCGCGGGCATGCGCCTCGATCGCCTCGTGGTATTTGATTTCGCCGGTCAGGAAAATCTCGGCCTGGCCGGCGGCCGCGCCGAGCAGGGAACCGCCGGCCCCCGTGCACAGCGCCAGGCGTTCGACGCGGTCGCGCTCCGGCCCGGAGACCCGCACGAATCTGAGATTCAAGCTCTTACGAACATGTTCGATAAATGTTGCGAAGCGGACCGGCCGCCGCGGGCGCGCTACCAGGCCCAGCCCGCCCACCTCGCCGCTTGCCGGCGGGAACAACGGGCGCTCCACCTCCAGCGCCAGGCGTTCGGCCAGCGCGTGGTTCGTGCTCCAGGCGGCCGCGTCCAGGTTGGTGTGCGCCGCGATCAGCGCCATGCCCGACCGCACCAGCCCGGCCACCAGTAGGCCGCTCGGGGAATCGAGCTCAAGCGCTTTGAGCGGCTTGAAGAGGAGCGGATGATGCGCCACGATCACGTCGGCCTTGAGCCTTCGCGCCTCCGACAGCGTGGGCGGCGTCAGCTCGAGGCACGTCATCACCCGCCGCACCGGATCGCGCCGCCGCCCCACCTGCAGGCCGACGTTGTCCCACTCGGCGGCCAAAGCCGCCGGCGCGATCCGTTCGACCGCCGCCATCACGTCCATCACCCGCGCCGCGCGTTTGCCCATCCGCACCCTTCCCCCGAATTCGTCGCTCGTCTCTCGTCCTCGTGATCGACCCCGGAGCTACATTATGGCACCCTCCCGCGTCCGCGCTACCTTCATTGCATCTCTGGTCCGTTGTGAGGGTTTTCGGCCCTGCTCCGTTATTCCGTTGACGACGCCGGTCCGATAGCATATCCAATGGAGAGAGCGATTCGGCCTCGGGGGTACCCCCGGGAGTGAACAGCGATCAAGCCGGACCGCGTCGGCTCCGTTAAAGGGAGCAGGAAAGGACCCGCGCACCTGATGGGTTATCACGACGGCGAGGCACAGTACCCCTTGGAAGTGTTCCTGATCTCCGGCGACGCGGAACACGAGGCCTTCCTGGAGGCCGACATGAGCATGAACACGGAGGGGCGCGGCACGCCCGTGCACGACCTGGCCGGTCTTGAGTCGGTCCATGACGACCTGCGCGCGCGGACGCTCGTCCGGCTGCAATATGACCGGTTCTCACCCGGCATCGCGCGCCGCCGCGGCCATTAAGCCCCTACATCTGAAATTCGTCCCTCGTCCCCGTCCTTCGCCCTCGTGATGGCCGCAAAGGCGTATCCCGGGAATTTTCTCCCACGTCATGAGCCATCCGTTCACGAGGAACGCGTGATCGGCCCTCGACGCACCATTCCGCTGTCCACTTTGCTGGGAACCGCCGCATGAAGCGTCGCGCCGTGATCCTGCTGGCCATCGCCGGCGTGGTGCTGGCCGGCGGGTGGTGGTTCGCGCGACCCGGTCGAGTTCGCAACAGCCCGCCGCCCCCCGGCCCGATCGTCGCCTTCGGCGACAGCCTGACGGCGGGAACCGGCGCGCCGCGCGGCACGAGCTATCCCGATGAACTGGCCCGCCTGATCGGGCGCCCGGTGCTCAACCTGGGCGTCCCGGGCGAGACGATCGCCGACGCGGCCCGCCGGGTCGATGATCAACTGCTCGCGCTCCGGCCCGGCATCGTGATCGTCCTGCTCGGCGGTAACGACGTGCTCCGCCGGCAGAACCTGGACGAGTCGTTCGACGAGTTGGAACGGCTGGTCCGCCGCGTGCAGGAAGCCGGCGCGATGGTCGTCGTCGTCGGGCTGCGCGGCGTGACGCCGGTCGGCGGCCTCGGCGCCCGCTATCGCCGCCTGGCGCGCCAGACGCAGGCGCTGTATGTCCCCAACATCCTGGGCGGCGTCTTCAGCAAGCGCGAACTGATGGCCGATGGCGTGCATCCCAACGCCGCCGGCTACCGGGTGATCGCGCAACGCATCGCCGATGCGCTCCGGCCGCATCTGGGCGATTTTAACGAGCCCTGAAAAGGCGAATCACGAGTCGCTGAAGAGCCCGGGCTCACAGCCAGGGACACAAAGGGCGGGATTTCGAGAGTCCCGAGGACGAAGGACGAGAGCCGATAGCCGAGTTCATGGCCTGAGGCGGGTCGCTGGTGGCGATTACGAGGGCGAGGACGAGGACGAGGGACGATGCGCCTCCAATCGTCCCTCCGCTACAAAACGGTCACTCTTCGCTGGGGATCGCCCCGTAATATTTCTCGGCGTACTCGGCAACCATCCGGTCGGTGTTGAATCGCGGGATCAGCGTCACCATCGCCCGGCGAATCCGCCGAATCCATTGGCGCGGAATCTTCATCCCGTCGCGGTCGTAATACATGGGGATCAGCTCCTGCTCCAGCACGCGGTAGAGGTTCTGCATGTCCTCGGCGTCCTGCTGTTCGACGTCGGGCGCATGGCGATCCTCGCCGATGGCGAAGCCGTTGGTGCCGTCATACGCCTCGCGCCACCAGCCGTCCAGGATGCTCAGGTTCAGGCCGCCATGGACGGCGATTTTCATGCCGCTGGTGCCGCTCGCCTCCAGCGGCCGCCGCGGGTTGTTCAGCCAGACGTCGCACCCCGAGATCAGGTAGCGCGCCACCTGGATGTCGTAGTTCTCGAGGAAGATCACCTTGCCCAGAAACCGCGGGTCATTGGCGATTTGCCACAGTTTCTGGATCAACTGCTTGCCGTTGTCGTCGCGCGGGTGCGCCTTGCCGGCGAAGATCACCTGCACCGGCCGGCGCGGGTCGTTCAGCAGCGCCGCGGCGCGGTCGATGTCGCCGAACAGCAGCGTCGCGCGCTTGTAGGTGGCGAACCGCCGCGAAAACCCGATCGTCAGCGCATCGGGCATCAGCACGTGCTGGTAATGGCGCGAGACCGGCGTGCCGATGCGCAGCATCTGATCGCGCAGCCGCACGCGGATCGCCTCGATCATCTGGCGCTTGAGCCGGAAACGCAGCGACCAGATCGCTTCGTCGCTCAGCACCCTGGGATCGGCCACCTTCTCCCAGAAGTCGGCCTGCTTGAGGTGTTTCCGCCATTCCGCCCCCAGGTTCTGTTCCCAGAACTCATACGTCACGCGGTTCATCCAGCCCTGCACATGGACGGCGTTGGTGATGTGACCGATGGGCACGTCCTCCTGCCGCGTGGCGCCGTAGAGCTCGCGCCACATCTCGCGGCTGACCCGGCCGTTCAGCTCGCTGACGGCGTTGGCGTGGCGCGCATGGCGCAGCGCCAGCACCGTCATGCAGAACGGTTCATGCGTGTCGCCCGGCCGCACCCGGCCCAGATCCATGAACTGCTCCATTGTCAGCCCCAGATCCTCGGGCCAATGGGGAATCAGATGGTGCAGCAGATCGGCGCTGAAGCGGTCGTGGCCGGCCGGCACCGGCGTATGCGTGGTGAAGACCGCCTTCTCGCGCACCAGTTCGCGCGCCTTCTCCAGCGGCACGCCGGCCTTGACGTGCTCGCGCATCAGCTCCAGCAGCAGAAACGCGGAGTGCCCCTCGTTCATATGGTACACGCCCGGATCGATCCCCAACGCGCGCAGCAGGCGCACCCCGCCGACGCCCATCATCAATTCCTGGCAGACGCGCGTGGTCTGGTCGCCGCCGTAGACGCGCGCGGTGATCTCGCGCCAGTGCAGGTCGTTTTCGGGCCGCAGCGTGTCCAGCATGTAGAGCGTGCAGCGCCCCACCTGCAGCCGCCAGGCGTGATATGTAATGTCCGACTGCGTCAGCCGGATCTTGCAGACGACCGGCTGGCCGTTGGCGTCGGTGACGAGCTCCACCGGCAGGTGATGCGGGTCGAGCGCCGGATACGATTCCTCCTGCCACCCCTCGCCGTTGATATGCTGCTGAAAGTAGCCGTTGCGGTAGAACAGCGTGATGCCGATGAACGGAATGCCGAGGTCCGACGCCGATTTGATGTGATCGCCCGAGAGGATGCCCAGGCCGCCCGAGTAGACCGGCAGGCTCTCGTGCATGCCGAATTCCGCGCTGAAATAGGCGACCGGGTGCTGCGCGAAGCCGGGGCAGTGCTTCGCCCCCCACGTGTTCTCGTCCTCCAGATAGCTCTCGAATTCGTCGATCACCCGGCGCGCCAGCGTCTGGATTTTCTTGCTGTAGAGCGTCGCCACCAGTTCATCGGTGCTCAGCGCCTTGATCACCGCGATCGCATTGTGATTCGACGTGATCCAGGCTTCCTCCGACAGCGCCTTGAACAGGTCCTGCGCCCGGGGATTCCAGGTCCACCAGATGTTGTAAGCCAGCTTGCGGATGCCCTGGGCGAGGCGCAGCGCGGTTTCATGGGTTTCCAGCGACGGGTTGGCGGCAGGCGTCACGATCGGGTCCTTTCCAGATGCCCCGCGCGGAGCGGCCGCGCGGGCGGAGGGGTCGGTCTGGGCATGGCTTCCATCACCCCACGCGTGACGGGAGTTGGAGTCCCCGCCAGTCTACGAAAGCGGATGAACGCAATCCAAAGTTTTTCCGAGCGGGGCAGGACTTATGAGAGGACCGTCGCACAGCGTAGGGCGTGCAGTGGTTGCGATGCGTTCTCCGCATGCCTGGTTCGATCCCGATAGCGATCCCGATACCGACCCCGATTCACCGGGCTTTTCGCCGAAACAGGTTGCAATGCCCACGGTCGCGGGCAGAATGACGGGGTGCCGCGGAACCGCCGTGGCCAACCCGACCCGCGAATCGCTTCGGCGGCGGGCCGCCGGCCGATCGCCTCGCCATCGCGCGCGCACCGGGACTGGCCCCGATGATCGTTCGTTTTTTCAAGCGCAACAGTATCCTGATCGGTTTCTCACTGATCTACCTGCTGCTCGTCGTCCTGGCGATGGTCGAGCTGGACCGCCAGTACTACCAGCAGCGCAAGCGCACCTACATCACCGAACGCTACCTGGTCACCTCGATCAATCAGGAAATCGGCGGCGAGAACCTCGGCGATCTGGAACAGGTGGCGCTCGAGGCGCTGCGGACGAACAACCCGCAGGCGATGCAGCGCCTGCGCGAACAGATCTGGAAGATCCTGCGCGCCGACAACTTCGTCTACCGCATCGCGATCCGCCCCGGCGACGATCAGGAGGTCGAGGGCCAGCCTCTCAATTTCATCGTCGATCTCCCCTCGCAGAAGGAGATCGAGGAGAAGATCGCGGCGCACAATTCGTTTGCCAATTCGCTTTTCCTGCGCGACTTCTCCGGCCATCTCTCCACGCCGATCGTCGCCGGCGGGCGCCAGT
>MVZB01000189.1 GCA_002068205.1 candidate division BRC1 bacterium ADurb.BinA292 | reverse complement strand
CCGGGCGGCGCAGGAAGTGATCGACGGCAAGCTGGACGGGCACTTTCCGATCGACGTGTTCCAGACCGGGTCGGGCACGTCGACGAACATGAACGCCAACGAGGTGATCGCGACGCGCGCGATGCAACTCGGCGACGGCAAGACGAAGATCCACCCGAACGACCATGTGAACATGGGGCAGTCGTCAAACGACGTGATCCCGACGACGATCCACGTAGCGGCGTATATCGAGACGAGCGAGGTGCTGCTTCCGGGCCTGAAGCGACTGCGCGAGACGCTGGAGCGGCGGGCGCGGGAACTGGACGACGTCGTGACCACGGGGCGCACGCACCTGATGGACGCGATGCCGACGCGGCTGGGCCAGGAGATCGGCGGTTGGGCGTATCAGGTGCGCCAGGCGATCGAGCGCGTGGAGGGGACGCTGCCGCGGCTGGCGCAACTGGCGCAGGGGGGCACCGCCACGGGGACGGGGATCAACGCGCATCCGGAATTCGGCGCGCGCGTGGCGGCGGCGCTGGCGCAGGCGACCGGGCTGCCGTTCGTCGAGTCGCCCGACCATTTCGCCGCGCAGTCGGCGATGGACTCGGCGACGGAATTGAGCGGGCAGCTCAAGACGAGCGCGTCGGCGCTGATGAAGATCGCCAACGACCTGCGGCTGATGAACAGCGGCCCGATCGCGGGGCTGGGCGAGATCGCGCTGCCGTCGCTGCAGCCGGGCTCGTCGATCATGCCGGGCAAGGTCAATCCGGTCATCTGCGAGGCGATGATGATGGCCTGCGCGCAAGTGACCGGCAACGACACGGCGATCGCGATCTGCAATCAGATGGGCAACTTCCAGCTCAACGTGATGTTGCCGGCGCTGGCCAAGAACCTGCTCGAATCGATCACGGTGCTGGGCAGCGCGGCGCGCGTGCTGGCCGACAAGGCCGTGGCGGGGTTCACCGTCAACCGGGAGCGGATCGCCGGGCTGCTGGACAAGAATCCGATCCTGGTGACGGCGCTCAATCCGGTGATCGGCTATGAACTGGCGGCGAAAATCGCCAAGCGGGCATACGCCGAGGGGCGCAGCCTGAAGGAAGTGGCGCTGGAGATGACCGATTTGAAGGCGGAGGAACTGGATCGGCTGCTCGACCCGGCGCCGATGACGCGGGGCGGGATCAGGAAGTAGCCGGGGAAAAGGCGCTCGTGTTTGCCCGAATCGTTCGGGTTGCATTAGCACTCGTAACGATTCAAAGAAAATCAGGTTCACGTTTTCGTGGTCGATTGGCGCGGTTCTGTCGTCCCCACGGGACTCCTTGACTTCTTGCATCCCGTTTCCCGCCACTGAAGTGGCGGGCTGAAGTCTGCCGTCCCTGACGGGACTGGCCGGCTGATCAATCCGGCGGGGCCTCGGCCGCTCGAAACGGCCGTTGGCGGCTCCCGATTTTCATCCCTCGTTATGACCGTCGGCGAGCTGGCCGCCGGCTGAATGAGAGCCATCCGTCCGATCGGTCGGAGCCGACGGATCGGACGGATTTTGTTTTGGGCTACCGCGTTTTCTTCCGCGGCGGTGGGGGCGGGATCACCCGCATCGGTGGGAAGGCCTGGCCCGAGCGATGACGCAGGTCGGTGGGCATGATCGGCGCATCGAGGGGCTGCATCGTCAGCTGCACATCGGGTCGGGGCAGGCGGTCCGCCATCTTGGGGAACGGCGGGAATTTCTTGTGCGGCAGGGTCTGATACCAGTAGGCCGTGCTGCAATAGTCGTCGCAGCGGTCGTTGGCGTGGCCGTGCTCGATGCTGGCGCGCAGCGACTTCTGGAAGATGATCGGATCGTTGATGTGATAGCGGTAGACGGTGATGCGCTCGTTGAACGCGCCCGGCTCGGTCCCCTTCTTGTAGTAGGAGACGCCGTTGTAGATGAAGGCGTTTTCGGGCTGCATGCCCCAGGCATGGCCGAAGTAGTCCTCCGAGCCGGTGCCGTGCAGGTCGGGGGGCCACTTCTGGCCGTCGACCATGAACATGTCGTCGCCTTCACCCCACCAGCCGCCGTAGAGGTTGTGGACGGAGAGATTGCAACCGACGAAATGGCCGCGCCCGCGGATGTCGGCGATCAGGTAGTTGTCCCGGTCGGTGAGGTTGAATTGCGGGTCCTTGCCCGGGTGCCTGGGCGGCTTGCAGGGGTTGTTGCGGTTCCACCAGGCATGGAACCGGCCCAGGTCGTCGGGAATCGAGGGGAGCTGATCGTAGTCGATGTAGGAATAAAAGGCGGGGATGTCGGCGCCGGTCTCATTATGGACGGTGATGCGCGCGCGCGTGGCGAACGGCATCGGCCAGTAGCAGTTGAAGGCGGCCTTGGGGCCGAGGTAATCGGTGGCTGAGACGCTGAAGGGGACGGTGTTGAGCGAGGCGAGCTGGGCGTGGCCGATGCCGAAGAAGTCGCCGATGGGGGCCTCGACGCTGGGATAGTCCATGTCGTCCCAGTACATGCGCAGGACGATCTGGCGCGGAAAATCGCCGCCGGCGAGGATGGTGAACCAGATGTGGCGGATGATGCCGGCGCCCTTGAGGTCGGCGAGGACGAAGGTTTCGCCGTCGCGGATGAAATGGGAATCGGCGTTTCCGCCGCGGGTGTCGTAACTGGAGACGCGGCGGGAAACGCCGTCGCGCAGCCGTGCGAGATCATGCAACATGAATTGACGCCTTTCGAGTCATCGGTTCTGGGTGAATTCCGTCAATTGGCGAGGATCTGGTCAATTTCGGTCAGCTCGTCCTGCGTGAAGCCGAGCTGGTTCAACGCCGCGACGCAGTCGGTGATCTGACTGGGGCGGCTGGCGCCGATCAGCGCGCTGGTGACGCGGGGATCGCGCAGGACCCAGGCGATCGCCATCTGTGCCATCGACTGGCCGCGGCGCTCGGCGATCACGTTGAGCTTGCGCACCTTGCCCACGACCCGTTCGACCGATTCGGCGGTCATGAACGGATTGTCGGGATTTCCCGCGCGCGAATCGCTCGGGATCGGGTTCTTCGGATCGAGGTAGCGGTTGGTCAGCACCCCCTGCGCCAGCGGGCAGAACGGGATGACGCCGATGCCGTATTCCTCGGTCTGGTCGAGCAGGTCGGTTTCAATCCAGCGGTTGAACATGTTGTAGTGCGGCTGGTGAATCGCGATCGGGGTCCAGTTGTGCTGGCGCATCGTTTCGGCGGCGCGCACGAGCAACGCGCCGGGATAGCTGCTGACGCCGACATAGAGCGCCTTGCCCTGGCGCACGATGATGTCGAGGGCCTCAAGCGTTTCCTCCAGCGGCGTTTCGGGGTCGGGCCGGTGGTGATAGAAGATGTCGACGTAATCCAGCTTCATGCGCTTGAGCGACTGATCCAGGCTGGCGATCAGGTACTTTCGGCTGCCGAAATCGCCGTACGGCCCGGGCCACATGCGATAGCCGGCCTTGGTCGAGATGATCAGCTCGTCGCGGTGGTGGGCGAAGTCGTCGTGGAGGACGCGGCCGAAATTCTCCTCGGCGGCGCCGGGCGGGGGGCCATAATTGTTCGCCAGATCGAAATGCGTGATGCCCAGGTCGAAGGCCGTGCGCAGCATCGCCCGGATGTTGCCGGCCTCGGCCTTGGCGCCGAAATTGTGCCACAAGCCGAGCGAGACGGCGGGCAGCTTGAGGCCGGTGCGGCCGCAGCGGCGATAATGCATCTGGTCATAGCGATTCTCGTTGAAGCCGCTCATGCGGTTCCTCCTGGCCTTCGGGTGTTTGCGCCATCGCTCACATCACAGGGAAACGCGCTCCGCCTGAACGTCGATTGAATCCGGTGTCGTGGTGGAGGCAAGGCGTCGTGGGCGCCGGCGGGTCGTGTGTGCCGAGGGCTGTCGGTCTGCCGGGTCGGCCGGTGCTGGGCGGCCGGACCAGGGCGGCATGCCAGCGCAGTATTCCATGGCGCCGGGTAAGATGCAAGGGGCCGGACAGGTGCTCGAAAGCCGCGAGAGGGGGAGAGCACGTGGAGGCGTGTCGGGATCGGGATCCGAATCGGGATTGCGGTCGGCATGAGTTATCGGATCCAGAGCGGCGTCGACGACCGCTGCGCGATCGCTGACGCCGCATTCCATAGGGCCGGCTCGAGTTCGGTCCGCGGGGGCGCGACGGATTCCGGTTGCGACTTCGATGGCGGGTTACTAGGATGCAAAGGTGTTTTGTGGAATGTGGGGGACCGATCACCTCGCCGGCGCAACGGAAATTAATTCACACAAAGGATCCGATCATGGCGAAAGCAAGGAAGGTTGCCGTTTTCTGGCCGGGCGACTACCGGCCGATGCCGAACAAACAGGCGTTGCCGAACATCGAGAAGGCGACGGCGCAGATGGAGGCGGCGCTGCGCAAGCTGGGCCGCCAGCCGTATCGCATCAAGGGTTACATGACGCGGCCGAGCGACGCGATCGAAAAGCTCGGTCCGATCGATGATCCGATCGTCGGCATTTTCGTGCACTGGGTCTATGGTCCGCACACCGTGGACGGCGTGAGCGGCAAGGAGAACCCGCTGCTGCTGGCGTCGAACTTTTCGGGGCAGTGGCCGGGCCTGGTCGGGCTGCTGAACACGGGGGCGTGCCTGGAGGCGGTCAACCGGCCGTTTTCGCGGATCTGGACCGACGCGAGCAACTGGACGCGCGACCGGGTGTTCATGGACCGGCTGGACGAATGGTGCTCGACCGGCCGCATCGCCTACAGCGAGGATGAGCTGCACTACGCCGCGCCGGTCGGGGCCGCGGCGGCCGACAACGCCGCGGCCGTGGCCGCCGGGATTCGCGATCGGCGCGTGCTGGCGATGATGCTCGGCGATACGTCGATGGGCATGACCAACGGCTACTTCGGCGTGCGCGAGCTGCATAAGATCGGATTCAGCGAACACAAGGTCGATCAGGCCTGGATCGTCGACCGGGTGCAGCGGATCAGCCCGCGGCGCGTGGACGACGCGCTCAAGTTCTGCCTGGACCGCGGCGTCAAATTCCACTGGGGCGAGACGAACTGGGGCGAGGACAGCTCGGACTTTACCGAGGATGCCACGCGGACTCAGCTCAAGATGTATCTGGCCGTGCTTGACCTGCTCGACGAGTTCAAGTGCGACTGCCTGGGGTGGCAGTACCAGCTGGGGCTGATCCCGCTGCTGCCGCCGAGCGATTTCTGCGAGGGTCTGCTCAACTCCAACGCCCGCCCCGAAGGCGACGGCCAGCCGATCATGTGCGCGACCGAAGCCGACCAGGGTTCGCTGGTGCCGATGGAGCTGATGAAGCGGCTGCTGGCGCGCAAGGGGCTGAACCAGACGGTCAACTTCCACGACGTGCGCTGGGGGGGCAAGGTCGGCAACCGGTTCATCTGGGTGTTGCTCAACAGCGGCTCCTGTTCGGCCTACGCATTCAATCATGATGAGAAATCGCTCAAGGGAGTCCATTCGTATCGCCAGCCGAAGGGCTACTTCCCGATCCCGGGCGGGACGTTCACCGGCGAGAGCCTGCCCGGCAAGATGACGTGGGCCCGCGCATATCTGAAGAACAACGCGCTGTGGATGGACATCGGCCGCGGCGAGGTGCTGAAGGTGCCGGCGAAGCAGCGCGACCTGTTCTGGGAAGGGACGACGCCGCAGTGGCCGCTGATGCTGGCCGACGTCGGCTGCTCGATGGAAACCGTGATGGCGCATTACATGAGCAACCACATCTGCGTGGCGTATGGGGATATCTTCGGCGAGCTGGTGGCGCTGTGCCAGATGCTGGGGATCAAGGTGCGGATCCTGTCGTCGAAGCGGCCGGAATAAAGGCCGTGTGGGACAGGCCGTTGGTGCGCCGCCGCGGGACGCCGTTCCAGCGGCGGCGGCCACGGCGATTTCCTGGCCGGCTTGACACGTCTCTTGCGTCTGCTAGACTGTCGCCCGAGCGGGTTGTCCGCAGCCCGCGCCCCTTCCCCTTTTTGAATCGCAAGCAGAGGAGCCCCCCATGGAACGCCCCGGCGCGATCACATTCAAAGGCGCCCCGATGACGCTGGTGGGCCAGCGGGAAGTCAAGGTCGGCGACCCGGCCCCCGACTTCACGGTCACCACCGGCGAGCTGAAGGACCTGACGTTGGCGGATCTGAAGGGCCAGCCGGTCGTCATCAGCGTCGTCCCGTCGCTCGACACGGGCGTCTGCCAGATCCAGACGCAGAAGTTCAACGAACAGGCGCGCGAGCACGGACTGCGCGTCGTCACGGTCAGTTGCGATCTGCCGTTCGCGCAAAAACGGTTCTGCGAATCGTTCAAGGCGAACAACATCACGTGCGTCTCGGACTACAAGAGCCGCAGTTTCGGCGAGGCGTTCGGGGTCGTGATCAAGGAACTGGCGCTGCTGGCCCGGTCGGTCTTCGTGCTGGACGCCGAGGGCAAGGTCGTCTACCGCGAGATCGTGAGCGAGGTGACGCACGAACCGGACTACGGCAAGGCGCTGGAGGCCGTGCGGGGGCTGTGAGCCGGCCGCCGGCGCCCGCGTCCCATCGAGGAGGAGTTGTTCGGATGAAAGCCGCCTATATCGTCCAGACGGGCGAACCCGATGTGATCCAGTATGGCGATCTGCCGACGCCGGAACCCGAACCGCACCAGGTGCTCGTGCGGGTGCGGGCGGTGTCGGTCAACCCGATCGACACGTACATCCGCAGCGGGATGATCTCGTTTGAACTGCCCAAGCCGTACATCATC
>MVZB01000188.1 GCA_002068205.1 candidate division BRC1 bacterium ADurb.BinA292 | reverse complement strand
CCCGACCCGGCGGGCCCGCCAATCCCCGTGACAAGGAGGACCTCCAGTGAAACTCCGTTGCCTTGGCATTTTGCTCGTCGGGCTCATCCTGGCGCACGGCGCGCGCGCGCGCGATTGGACGTATATCCCCTCGCCGCAGGCTTTGCCCGGCTTCCCCCCGCCGGCCTGGTCGGGCTACGGCCCCAACAACAGCACCAGCGCGCTCTACATGACCGAATCGGCGGTGGGGCTCGGCTCGCGCGACGCCACCATCGCCGGCCAGGCCGCCATCTGCTATGTCCCCGATGGCAGCGCCCTGCCCGCCGCCGTCGAATACGACCTCGGCGGCGTCTACAACCTGTATGAGCTGTATTACTGGACCCCGAACTATCAGGGCTACCAGACCTCCGTCATGAAGAACGTCGAGATCGCCTACAAGGTCAACGCCGGCGACAGCTACACCGTCCTCAAGACGGTCACGATGGCCAAGGGCGCCGCCGCTCCGGACGTGGAGGTCGGTCCGACCAATCAGGATGGCACGGGCGACCCCGTCGACCTGGAAAATGTGCAGGCCCGCTATCTGCGCCTGACCTACCTCGACAACTGGGGCGGCCCGTACCACGAGGCCGGCAAATTCCGCGTCTACAAGGGCTTCATCAGCATCCCCGAAACCGCGGACTTCTCCGGCGTCCAGGCCGGCCAGCCGCTCGATCAAGTGTTGACCCTGGCCAACTATGGCCCGGCGGGCAAGACCGGCGGCATCCAGTCCATCGACGCCAGCGCGCTGGACGGCACGGCGTTCAGCCTCGTCAACCCCCCTTCCCTGCCCGCCTCGCTCAACTCCGGGCAGAGTCTTGCGCTGACGATCCGCTTCAACGGCGCGGACCCCAACACGCCCTACACCGCCGATTTGCCAATCGAGTATACGGACCAGTACGGCACGCATCTGGCCACCGTTCACCTGACCGGCCAGACCGAGGACACGCCCGTCGGCTTTGCGCTGACGCCCGCGACGCACGACTTCGGCACGGTCCAGGTCGGCCAGACCCAATCGATCCTGATCGAATTGAGTCATGACGAAAACGCCGCCGCGGCGGCGACCGTCGATCGGATCGAGATCATCGGCGGCGGCCAGTTGCTCACCATCTCGGCCAAGCCGGGCCTGCCACTGGTCCTCGATCCGGGCGAGATCGCCGAGGTCGAGGTGCAGCTGCACGCCCATGTCTCCGGATTGGGACCCCTGGCGGCCTCGCTCGAGGCGGATTTCGATGACGGCGTTGATGCCCGCACGCTCAGCTGCGATTTCACCGCGCTGATCGCCGGATCCGAGCCCACCTTCATCCCGAACGTCGCCGCCACCGCCAGCACCTATTACTACGAAACCGAAAACTATCATCCCAAGTGGTTGGTCGAAACCGAGGGTGAGGTCGGCGTCACGGAGGTCCCGGCTTACGTGCTCGGCTCCAAGCAGATGCTGCACAGCTCCGCCATCTACCTGGCCCAGTGGTATTCCACCTACCTCGATCCATGGGAAATCCAATGGGTGGAGTTTGATTTGCAGCAGGTTTATTCCCTCGGCCAAATGTGGGTCTGGAACCTGAACTTCCCCGGCACTGGCTATTTCAGTGCGGAATCCGGCATGAAGGATGTCCACGTGCTCTACAAGACCGCGGTCGACGATGCGTGGTCCACACTGACCGCCTCCGGCGGCGGCGACGTCTTCACCCTGGCCAAGGCGGCCGGCGCCGATGATCAACCCGCAACCAACCTGCATGACCCCGATCTGCCCGATACATGGGGCGATCCGGTCGCGTTTGGCGGCCTGCAGGCGCGCTATGTTCGCATCCAGCAGGCTTCCGTCGCCCCGGGCGAAGGCAACTGGGGAGGCGGCGGCTACAGCTATGCGGGGCTGGCCCATGTCCGGTTTTACCAGTCCGCTCCGCCGCCCAACGCGGTCGGCACGGGCGCCTGGGCCATTTATCGATGAGCGGCGCCCCGTCGACCGACTCGGCCCCATCCACGCGCTCGCGGGCCATCGGCGATCGAGGCCGATCGCCCTTCGCCCCACGTATCACCTCCGGTTGAAAGGTTCATGATGCAGAAACGCCCGATGCGCAATTCCCTGGCGGCGCCGCAACGGCACGATAGGCTCAGCGGCGTCATCCCCGCGCTGCCGACACCGCTGGATGCCCATGAAGACGTGGATCTGAATGCCCTCCGCCGCCTGCTCGATCATTGCGTCGGATCGGGCGCCGCGGCCATCTTCCTGCTCGGCAGCATGGGCGAGGGCCCCAATCTTGTCAACGAACAGAAGCGGCTGGCCGTCCGCGCCGCCGTCCGGCATCTGGATCACGCGGTGCCCCTGCTGGCGAACATCAGCGAAACTTCCACGCGCCGCACGCTCGAACTGGGCCGTCTGATTCAGGACGAACAGCCCGACTATCTCATCTCGACCGGGCCCTTCTTCTATCACTATCCGAACCCCGACAGTCAGCTTGAGTTCTTCGCGCGCCTGGCCGAGGAACTGGCGCTCCCGCTTATCTTCTACCATCAACCCGGCATGACCGGGAATGCGTGCGACGTGGATACCATCGACCAGATCGTGAACATGCCGCGCGTGGCCGCGCTGAAGGATTCAAGCTGCAACTTCGGGCTGATCGCGGAATTGCTGCGGCGTTACCCCGACAGGGCGACGCGCCCGTTCAGCCTGCTCCAGGGAGACGAGTCGCTATTCGACATCACGCTGCTCCTAGGCGCCGACGGCGTGATTTCCGGCGGTGGGACCGCCTTCATCCCGTTGCTGCTCGAGCTGTACCGCGCCGCGTCGGCCGGCGACCGCGAGCGCGCGTACGCTCTCAACGCCCAATTCCGTGCGGCGCTGCTCGAAATGCTGGGGCCGAATCTGAAAGTGGATTGGATGGCCGCCGTCAAGGACACGCTCAAGCAACGCGATCTCTGCGAGAACATCTGCACCAGTCCCTTTGTTAATCGCTTCCGCGTGCTCGACGGGCACGGCCAAACCGCACTGCTCCGACCCGCGGCCGCCGGCCGGCCGGGCTGAGGTTATTGCCATGCATCTCGCCGATTTGCTCAGCCTCAAGGGAAAAGTCTGTCTGGTGACCGGGGGCGCGGGACTCTACGGCCGACACATCACGGAAGCCCTCGCCGAAGCCGGCGGCACAGTCGTCACCGCTTCGCGCTCGCTCGAGGCCGGCCAGCATCTGGCGGACGAACTGGCGCGCCGGGGACTCGCCGTCGCGGCGCTGACCGTCGATCAGGCCGATCACGAATCGGTCATGCAACTGAAAGCGGAATTGGAGCAGCGCCACGGTCGCCTCGACGTGTTTATTAACAATGCCGTCGCTCGCCCGATGAAGCGCTACGAGGACCCGCTGGCAGCCTGGGCCGAATCAATGCGCGTCAATGCCACCGGCATGTTCGACATCACCCGCGAAATGGCCGACCTGATCGCCCGCGGCGGCGGCGGCTCGATTGTCAACATCGCCTCGATGCAGGGCGTCTACGCCCCCGACTTCATGCTCTACGAGGGAACCGCGATGGATTCCCCGCCCGATTACCATTTCCACAAGGGCGGCCTGATCACGCTGACGCGCTACCTCGCCCGCAAGCTCGCCACGCGCAACATCCGCGTCAATGCCGTCAGCCCGGGCGGCTTGCTCGGCGATCAGGACCCCCAATTCTTGGGGCGTTACAACCAGAAGGTGCCGCTCGGCCGCATGGCGCTGCCTGACGACATCAAAGGCGTCGTTGTCTTTCTGGCTTCGCCCGCCTCCGCCTACATCACGGGCGAAAATATCCTGATGGATGGCGGCCTGCATGCCTGAGCCATCCGCTGATGCCGACCGGAGGATGTGAGCGTGGGAAGTTTAGCCTGGCGCTTTGATCAACGCGAACGTATTTACATTAACGAAGTGCTCGACTCCGGGTTTGCCAGTTCCACCACCGGCACGATGAATCAGCGCCTCGAGGCGGCCTTTGCCGCCCGCTTTGGCCGAAAATACGCGGTCACCTGCAACTCCGGCACCACCACCCTCCATGCCGCGCTGGTCGCCATCGGCGTCGGCTTCGGCGATGAGGTCATCACCACGCCGTTGACCGTCATCTCCTGCATGAACGCCATCGTTTATTGCAATGCCATTCCGGTCTTCGCCGATGTCGATCCCAATACCTTTCTGCTCGATCCGGATGATGTCGAGCGCAAAATCACTCCGCGGACCCGGGCGATCATGCCCGTTCATCTCTACGGCCAGGTTTGCGACATGACCCGCATCATGGAAATCGCCCAGCGCCACGATCTGGCCGTCCTAGAGGATTGCGCTCAATGCTACCTCGGCACGCACCGCGGCCGCATCGGCGGAACGTTCGGCAATGCCGGAAGCTGGAGCTTTGAAAACTCGAAGCACCTGACTACCGGCGACGGCGGCATCCTCGCCTGCGACAGCGAGGAACTGGGCACGCGACTGCGCAAGCTCTGCTGCCAGGGCTTCCGCACCTGTACGGCCGTCAGCGGCCAGGTGCGCCTCTCGAAGGATGATTTTCAGAACCCCAACTACAAGCGGCACGATTCGTTCGGCTTCATGTACCGCCTGCCCGAAGTCGCCGCCGCGATGGGCCTCGCCCAGCTCGAAAAGATCGACTGGTTCGTCGCCAAGCGCGAACAGATGGCCCGTCTGTACGCCGAGGCCATCCAGGGCGTCGATTGGCTGGTTCCGCAGCAGACACCGGCCGGCGACCGCAATTCCTATTACACTTTCGCCCTGCGCTTCCTGAAAAAGGACGTCTCCTGGGAAGCCTTCCGCAAAAAACACATTGAATACGGCGGCGACGGCGCCTATGCCGCATGGACCCTCTGTTATCTCGAGGATTCGGTTCCCGAAATCCTGGCCCTGTTCCGCCGAATGGGGCTTGACCGGCGCATGGCGACCGACCGCGGCATCTGCCCCCATGCAGAGATGATCCAGCGCGAATTGATGCAGTTCACCACCAATCAGAAGGATGAGGATGAGATGAAGGTTCAGGCCGAAGCGCTTTACAGGACCGTGCGCTATTTTTCCTGAGCCGGTGGGAGCTCGCGTGCGCTGCATTGCTTCGGTTCCATTCGGCCTCGTCTGGCCTCAGGCCGCGGCAACGCTTTCTGGCTCGTTTGGGCTGCGATGAACAAGGATAATTGGAATTAATGGATAGATGAGCCGCGAGATATTTTGCCGATGAGACCTGCACAATGAAATGGCGGACGCGCGCTGGCCATCTCGTCCTGCTGATTGCAATGTTTGCATGGGATTCCGCCGCCCGGGCGGCCGACGGGTCCGACTGGGTCCTGCCCCATCGGTTTCGCGTCGCGATCGACTGCGACACCGGCGACCCTGCCTCCACCAATTCCCTCGCGTGCCTGGAGCTCGATCTGAATAGATTGTTGTCCGACAACTCGATCTCAGGCGTTGTCAGCTATTCATCGCTTCGATTGATGCGTATTGGCGCTCACCAGGAGTTGTCCACCAATACCATCCAAACGGAACTTCCGTTCGCGCTGACGGGAGACACGCGTTCCTACGGGCCGGTCACGTTGTGGTGGCGCGCTCCGGATGCGTCAGCCCGAAGTTATTATCTTTATTTTGAAACGGAATTCCGCGCGGCGGTCGCAGGCGAGGCCGCTCCTTTTCCGACTTCAGGACCGATCGGCATCGGCGATACCTTCCACTACCATGACGGACAGCCCGGTCCGGCCGACTGCGTGCCCCTGCACTCGACCTTCTGGCCGCTCGACTGGGATGGCGACGGCGTCTTCGACCTCATCGGCATCGCCTTCCGCATCTATGAACACGGCGAGGACCTTGAAGAGAATCTGGGCAATGGCGTTTATTTTCTGAAAAATATCGGCTCCAATGAAAATCCTCTGTTTGCGCCCCGGCTTCGCATGAAGGATCGTAATGGCGCATGGCTGCGCACCGACCAACTCGGCCAGAACATGCATCCGATGGACTGGGACGGCGACGGCGACATGGATTTTGCCGGCGTCGCCGGAAACACGCTCCTGCTGTGGGAAAACACCGGCTCGCGCGACGCCCACGGCCTGCTGATGCTCAATCAACCCGTCCCGATCATGGATCTTCCTGTCTCGCAGTTCCGCGCCGAAATGCCCGGCGTCGTTCGGACGCCGAGCTTCACCTGCAAGGGTTTGCGACGGGTTGACTGGGAGGGCGACGGCGATCTGGACCTGATCGTCGCGTGGGCCTGCGTCAATCTGTTGAAGGAGGTCGACCCGACCACGGGCGTCATGCCCTACGGCGCCGCCCTGATGCATTTCGAATTGTATGAACGCGTCGGCGACGACCAGGGAATTCTCCAATTCTCGGATCCCGTGCCGATCCTCGAATCGCGCGGTCTGCCGATCACCGCGTTTGCCCTGGCCCCCGGCGGCCCGGAATACCTCGCCTGGGACAATGACGGCGATTTCGACTTGCTCTACTTCGACCTGACCACGCGCCCCCTCGAAGGGGGCCGCCTGATGCTTGCCGAGAACGACCGGACGCGGCGCGAGCCCCTTCTGCTTGAAGGCACGCCGATTCTTCCAATCCAGGGCCCGCCGATCGTCTGCGACTGGAACCATGACGGGCGCTTTGATCTGTTTGCCGGCGGCGAGTTGTTTGAAAACATCAATCCGCTCAGCGGCGCCGCCGCCCCGATTGAGCCGCCCACCCGCCCCTCGGGTTCGCGCC
>MVZB01000187.1 GCA_002068205.1 candidate division BRC1 bacterium ADurb.BinA292 | reverse complement strand
GCGACTCCCCGCCAAGAATGCGACTCGCCATCCAGTGGATCATCCCCCGGGAGGCGGAATTGGTATGCGCGTAGCGCACGTGGATCGCCTTTCCGCCGCGTTGGCGGCAGAAAAACTCGATCATCTGCTCCTGAACGAAGCGGCTCAGGCCGTAGGGCGAATCGGGCTGGCAGGGGCTGTCTTCGCGCGGCAGATAGTCGCCGGCGCCGTACACATTGATCGTGCCGCCGTTGACGATCGTGGCCGCGCCGGCATACCGCTCCACGACGCGTCCGACGGCGTGGACGTTCAGCTCAAACGTCAGCTTGGGGTTGGCGGGATCCCAGATCTCGAGGAACAGCGCCGCGACTTCGGGCAGCGCGGCGGGGTCGTCGCGCAGGACGTCGAATGGAACGATTGCAACGCCCCGTTCTTCGAGCATCCGCCGCTTCGCGGCATCGGAGAACCGCGCGGCGCCGTAGACGCGTGTGCCGCGTTCGGCCAGGGCCAGCGCCAGCGGCAGGCCGATCATGCCGGAGGCCCCGAGAACAAGCGCCGAGGCCGGAATCGAATCGGAGGCGGAGTTCATCATTGGAATCAATCACCGGGCATTGGATTTTTGCGGGCGCAGAAGTCCCTCCTCGATCTGACCCAGGAGGGGCAGCACGCCGTTGGTGACGAATGCGGGCCAGGCGGCCGGCGGCAGCTTGCGCCGGCCGTCGACGCGGCAGTAGATCCAGCGGGCGACGACCACCCAGTGCAGCGCCTCTGCTTCCTCGCCGGTGAGCGGGCCGTAGGCTTGCAGGAAGGCGTCGTGCCGCGCCGGGTCGAGCGTTGTTTCCTTCGTCAGCGTCACGATCGTCGAGGCGTCGAAGCGCCCCTCGCGCCGCCCGCAGAAGAAGAGCATGGCATCGGCGAGATCGCGCAGCCGCGGCTGCCAGGAAGAGTTGTCGAAATCGAACAGGTTCAATCCGGTTGGACTGATCGTGACGTTGGCCGGGTGGAAATCGCCGTGGATGACCTGGCAGGGGAGCGCCCAGAACCGTTCGTCGGGCAGCGCCTCCACCAGCCGGCGATGCCACTGGAACAACTGCTCCAGGATGCGAAGCTGCTCCGGATCGGTCGTCTGGGCACGGATTTCCTCCAGGCCCTGCCGGATCATCTCCGGGGAATCAATTCGCGGCTGGCGATGCGCATACGGGTGATCGAACGACGCGGTCGCCTGATGAAACCGGCGCAGGGCCTCGGCGGCATGCAGCCGATGCGCCGGCTGGGTCTCATCGAACGGTTCGCCGTCAAGGCAGGGATACAGTTCGAGCGTGCCGAGCTCCGTGACGAGGCTGAGCTTGCCGTCGACCGTCGGCAGCGGGTAGGGCGCCTGCAGGCCGGCGCGATGGAGGTGCTGCATCAGGCCATGGTAATAGGCGAGCGCTTCGGGCGCCGCGTAGCGCGGGTTGCGCAGGCGCAGCACGTGCCGCCCGGCGGGCGAGGAGAGCAGGAAATTGCGATTGGCGGTGCCGCCGCCGAGGGGCCGGACCGAGGCGTCGTGCAGGCCCCACTGACGCGCGGCTGCGCGCACGGCGGGCAGCAGGTCCTCGGCCGGCTGCTTCATGGCGCGTGTTCCACCACCGCGGGCGGCAGTTCGCGACCGACTTCGTCGACCCGGTAGCCGAATCCCGATCCGCGGATCGAGGTCAGATCGAGCCGGCCGTTGCGCCGCTGATACAGCCCGGGGTGCACGCGCGCCTCCAGATCGGATTCGCGGGGATAGAACTGCATCGCGTTGCATTCGACGCCCATGATCGTGCCGGCGTGGGCCGCCAGCAGAACGTGCGGGATCTGCGCCAGCATCGGGTTGGTCAGGTCCTGAACCATCAGCGTCATGCCGTGGGCCTTGGCCCAGCACAGCGTGAGCAGCGCGCCGGTTTGCGTCTTGCACGTCTTGAGGGCGACGCCGGTCCAGCCCAGCGCGTGCCCGAGCCGAACGAGCTTCCAGTCGTGCGCGCTCTCATCCATGAACAGCGGCTTGCGCGCCGAAACGCTGTGCACGTTGATCGGGTGGCTCTCCAGCTCGTACGGGAACGGCTGCTCGACGTAGAGCAGCATGCCGTAGATGCGCGGCTGCTCGCGGAGCAGGCGGTCGAGGATCTGATTCACATACTCGGGGGATTTGACCGTGCAGTTGAAATCCGGAGACAGCCAGTGCGCATCCAGCCGGGCGGCGAGCGTCCCCACCTCGACGATGCGGTTATAATCCCACGCCGCATCATTGCCGCGCAGCTTGATCTTGAGGCACTTGAGGCCGTCGCGCCGAATCCAGTCCTCCAGGAGCACCGGCTCGCCGTCGTCCGGTTCATTTCCGGTCAGCGCGGCCCGGTCGACCGGATCGAGGCCGCCGACCAGATGCCAGACGGGGAGCGCGGCGGGCGGCTCGGCCTCCAGAAAATCGGCCGGATAGCGTCCGGCGAACGAGACATCGCCGTCCTCGATCGGCTCCAGGTAGCCCGCCAGATCGCGGTTCATGAACTCGGCGGTGTAGGTGTCGTAGACCGGTCGGCCGAGCAGGTTGCCATAGGCGTCGTGCAGGGCGATGTCGAAGGGCGAGCAGGCGACGAGTGCGGCCAGCCAGGGGATGGCCGTCAGATGCCCGGGGCGCTCGTCGTTGGCTTGCCGCAGCAGGCCGGGCAGCGTCTGCTCCTGGAAATCATGGCCGATTTCGATCGGGTGCCCCTCGGCCTCGAAGCCGGACCACGCCCGGGCAATCCGCTCGCACAGGCGCATCAACTGCTCCTCGCGATCGGCGAACGGGTCCTGACCGGGCCAGACCCAGGCGACGCTCAGGGGCGTCTCGCCCCAGCCGCGCGCCGTCTTGCCGGCCCGATCGCGGATCGTGACGCGGGCCCGGGCGCAGGTCAGATGGGTCAGCGTCTCGGCGCCGAACTTGAGCGGGACGCGCAGCTTGAGCGGGAGATAATACAGCTCGGCGCCGATCAGGCGAACGTCGGTCGGTTTCACGAGGCCTTTTCCTTCTGTTTTTCGCGCAGCATCTCGGCCCGGCGCGCGGCCAGGGCCGTGCGGTACTCCGATCCGAAACGATGGCCGTCGTAGCCGGGGTCGTCCAGCCGCAGATCGTCCAGGAAGATCTGCGCGCCCTGGGACTGCCACGAAACGCGGGCCGCCAGCGCCGTCAACTCCGGTTCAAGCAACTCCTCGATCGTCAGCGGAGGCTTGGCCTCGGCGCCGGTGAGGTAGGGGAGCGTCGCCTCGAGCAGCGCCCGGTAGATCCGCTTGGAGTCGACCTGAATCTGCTCGACGTTCTTATCGGTGACGGCGGTGATGTGGAACGGCAGCCACGCCCCCTTGCCGATCGTCAGCAGGCCGATCCGCCCGTCATTCCAGGTGATCTGCAGGCTCTTCTGCGCCGACGCTCCCAGGTAGCGCACCGAGCGGACGCCGGGGCCCATCAGGCCGGCCAGCAGCGCGTAGGCATGGATGCCGTAGTTGAACTCATCGGTGCCGCACCCGGCGTAGGCGGTGTGGACCGTGCCGCGCTCATCGACGGGACGGGCCAGGTATTCGCGCACCTCGGGGGCGAAGCGCAGGCTCGAGCCGCCGGTGAGGCGCGCCCCCTGCCGCGACCAGTCGATGAGCTGGCGCGCATCGCGCAGGTTGCCCACGACCGGCTTGTCGAGCAGGACGGCCTTGCCCGCCTCGACAAACGGCCGCGCCTGTTCGACGTGGCGATCCCAGTTGGCGGTGTGCACGATGACGGCATCGACGCCGGAGACCATGTCCTCCAGCTTCTCGATGACGTGGGGGATGTGGAATTCCTCGCAGAATTCACGGCTCCAGCCCTCATGGCGCGTTTCGCCCGAATCCCAGGCCGCGACGACTTCCACATCGACCTTCTTTTCATCCGCCAGCGCGCGAATGATCGGCACCCAGTTCTGGGGATGTGACGTGCAAAGGCCCACCAGACCGAGTTTCGCTGTCATTGTCAGCTCCTGTGAAAGAAATGGGATGCGATACGTTGTCCACGCTGGGGTCGATGCGGATCACGCGGAAGCGGCCGAGTCGGCCCGCGCCAGAATCTCGCGCGCGGCGGCCGGCTCGAGCGGCAGCTCCACGGGGCGCTTCAATTCGGCCGAGACGAGCGCCGCCCAGCCCAGCTCGGTGATCGGCGCGGCGTTGACGAAGCTGAGCGGCGACTGCCGTCCCGACTTGACGCATTCGAGAAAATGCCCCACGGCTTCGGCCGTCTGATGATGAATCACATCGCCGCTGTCGGGCGTCGAGGTGTCGGCCGGCCAGGCCAGTTGGCCCACGCCCTCACGCTCGCAGCGGGCGGCGTCGAGCGGATAAATCCAGCGGCCGTCGGTCGTTTTTTCCGACCACAGCCGAACCTTGTGCGAATGATCGGTCTGCGAGTCGAAGATGAAGCCGCCCTTCGTGCCGGACAAATTGTGATATGCGTCGTAGCCCTTGGAGGTGTCGATGTTGCCGAAGCAAAAGCCGGTGGCGCCGTTGTCGAAATGAATCTGGATATTCCAGATCGACAGCGCTTCGAACGGGCGCACCTGCGCCGGCATCGCCGAGGCGAAGACCGACACCGGCCGCGCCTGGCTCTGCATGATCCAGTAAATCACCGACAGCGAATGGATGATGCCCATCCCCATCGCGTCGCCCATCACCTCGCGACTGAGCTTCCATGCCTTGTCGCCGGCGATGTTGATCGGATGGCGATAGTTGACCTGGATCTGGGTGATGGCGCCGAATTCGTCGCGCGCGACCATCTCGCGCAGATTCTGCTCCATCGCGTCGAAATAGAGGATGTAATCGACGAACGTCATCAGCCTGGGGTTCGACCGCGCCAGTTCGAGCTGGGTGCAATACTCGTCGTACTTCGTCGCGCACGGCTTTTCGCAGAAGACATGCTTGCCCGCCTGGAGCGCTTGAATCGACTGCGGGCCGTGAAAGCGGTTGGGGCTGACGAGCCAGACGCAGTCGATACCCTTGTCGGCGACGACCTGGTCGTAATCGGGCGTGTAGAGCGAATGGGGAAGCCCGAGCTCATCGAGGACGCGCAGCGCGCCGGGCTTGTCCGGCTGGCAGACGTGGCGCACTTCCACATCGTCGCGTTCGAGCAGGCGCTTGAGTTGAACCGAGCCCATCCAGCCGACGCCGACGAAGCCGATACCGAGTTTGCCGTTCATGGAAGCCTCTCAGATGGCGCCGCCGGATTGCGCGCGGCGGCGCGAGATAGGGGTGCGGGTGTCGCGGGTGTTATGCGTGTTATGCGTTAGTCACACTGCGGTTACTCGCCACAAGGTAGCCGCTCGGCTGGGGAAGGTCAAGCGCGAAGGCTATGGACCCAATGGACCCGATGGACGCCATGGACTCAGTGAACGTGAAGAACGCAACGAACGGCAGCCTTGAGCGCACCGGGCCTCGGCCCGAGGCTGCGTGTTCGTTGCGGCGATGCCGCGCGGCGTTCTTTCCGCCGATCAGCGGGACTTCGCCCGCCGGGGCCGCGACCGGCCGGCGCCGGAGGCTTTTTGTGGCGGCGGCGCCGGGACCGACGACGGCTCGGGACGCGCGGCTCTGTGGATCTTCTCGACCAGTTCCATCGACTTGGCGGCGTCGCCGAAGTGGCTGTCGGGCTGGCGCCCCGACTTGATGCAGTCGATGAAGTGGCGGTTCTCCGCCCGAAAGCCGAAATCATCGAGCATGTCGTCGCTCCCCGCCACGTCCCGCGTTTCCCACACTTCCCCTTCCTGGTTGCCGTCCTCGTGATACAGCGCCCGCTTGTTGATCTCGACAAACGCGGAAGTCCGGTTGGCGTGCATCTCCACGGCGAAGCGATACGCGCCGCAATTCCAATTGCCGAACAGAAAACCGAGGCAGCCATTGGAAAAGCGCACCGTCGCGGTGAAGAGATCGTGGAATCCGCGACCGACCTGATCGCGCAGGTCGCTGGTGACATCGACGACCTCGCCGCCGGCCACCCAACGCAGTGCATCCACCGCATGGATCGCATCGCAGGTCAGGATGTCGATGGCGCCCTCGTAATATAGACCCCCCTTGTAGCCCTTGTAATACTGGGCGACGGCATGCTGGATGGCGCCGCCGCGCTTGATCACCTGCTCGCGCGCCTTGCGCATGATCGGCGCGTAGCGGCGCTGGAAGCCGACCATCGTCAGATTCTTGTGCCGGGCGGCAAGGCCGGCCCACGCGCGCGTCTGATGCGGCGTGACTCCGGGGGGCTTGTCGGTGAAGACATGCAGACCCGCCTTCAGGCAGTAGACGACCGGCTCATGCAGCAACTGCGGCGGCAGGATGACATAGACGGCATCGACTTTGACGCTCTGCAGCATCTGGCGATAGTCGGAGAACGTCCTGGCGACATTGAATTTGGCGGCCGTCGCGTTGCGGCGTTCCTCGCTCAGATCGCACAACGCGACGATCTCCACATCCTTGAACGACGCCAGCGACGGGTAGTGCACAATGTTGGCCAACTCGCCCGCCCCGATGAACGCAACCCTCACCTTTTTTGCCATCTTGTGATTCATCCTTCGCCGAGCCAACCCCCGGCGTGACTTGCAGCGGTTCAACCGGCCCTACGGCCGGGTCAGGAACGGACAACCAGCGATTCGCTCAGTTCGGCCGCGATGCCTTCCAGCACATCCAGACCCTCCGCCAGCGCATCCTCCCCGATGACGTAGGGCGGACAGAGCTTGATGGCGCAGCCGCCGACG